>JBOFLR010000120.1:0-20850 GCA_051657965.1 Dermatophilaceae bacterium | reverse complement strand
TGCGCCGCAACGCCGTTCGGCTCGGCTGTGCCGACGTCCGCGCCGTGACGGCCGGCGGCATCCCGCAGGACGTGCGTTTCGACGCGGTGTGGAGCAACCCGCCGATCCGGGTCGGGAAGGCTGCCCTGCACGACCTGCTCGCTACCTGGCTGCCGCGCCTCACCCCGCAGGGCACGGCCCACCTCGTCGTGCAGAAGAACCTCGGCTCGGACAGCCTGCAGCGGTGGGTCGAGGCGGCGCTGGGGATGACGTGCACGCGCGTGGCGTCGAGCCGCGGCTTCCGGGTGCTCGAGGTCAGTCCCGCGCGTCCCTGACGAACTGCAGCCCGGCGGCGAGGATCTGCCGGTCCCAGGTGAGGAAGTCGACGCCCTCGACGAGCGCCTGGGTCAGCAGGAGCCGGTCGAACGGGTCGCCGTGCGGCAGGCCCTCGACCTCGCCGATCCGCAGTCCGTGCTCGACCAGCACCGGGAGGTGCCGGAAGCCGGCCTCGTCCAGCCACGGCCCGAGCGGCTTCTCCGGCGTGAACCGGCCGGTCATTGCCTTGATGGTCAGCTCCCACGTGGTCACCGCGGAGACGAGCGCCAGCTCGCTGTCGACACGGTCCCGGGTTTTCGAGCCCATCCGCGGATGGTCGGTAAGTGCGGCCAGAACGACATGGGAGTCGAGGAGCATCAGATCGGCCCCTCGGTCATGAGGCGGATGAGCTCCTCGTCCGGCTCGTCGAAGGTGTCCGGGTCCCAGTGGATCTTGCCTTTCGCCACTCCGAGCACGATGCCGCGTGGGCGGTGGACGACGAGCTCCGCGACCGGCCGGCCGTTGCGGGCGATGGTGATCGTCTCGCCCGCCTCGACGCGCTCGAGAAGCTTGGAGAGGTGCGTCTTGGCTTCGTGGACGTTGACGGTCGAGGCCGTTCGAGGGTCACGCGGTGAGTGGGCGGGTTGGGCGCTCATCCCGGCATCGTAACGGACCAGACTTAGTCAAGTCCGGTAGCGCACGCCGGCACTCACCGGTCCGGGCGGACCACCATGGCCGAGCCACCACCACGCCGCGTGGGCTCCGCTGCCGCGGTGTACCGGTTCGGCCCGAGCACCTCGATCGCGGTGGCGGCCCCGATCTCCGGCGTCGGCGACAGGGTGTGCCCCAACGCGGTGAGCCCGGCACCGACCGCACCGTCCGCGACACCGGGTTCGGCACCCTCGCTCGACCCGTTGCGGCTGGAGAGTCGAGGGGCGGCCACGGCATCCCCGATCGGAAGGCCCCGCTCGTAGCGTCCGAGCACGATCTGCGCCACGGTGGTGATGATGGTCGCGCCGCCTGGGCTCCCGACGACCAGCTCGAGCCGGCCGTGATCCACGACGAGGGTCGGGCTCATCGACGACCGCGGCCGCTTGCCCGGCCCGGGCAGGTTGGGGTCGGGCACGCCGTGAGTCGAGGGCGCGAAGCTGAAGTCGGTGAGCTCGTTGTTGAGGATGAAGCCCCAGCCCGGGACCGTGATACCCGACCCTCCTGTCGCCTCGATCGTCGAGGTGTAGGCGACCGCGTTGCCCCATCGGTCGACCACCGAGAGGTGGGTCGTGGAGACCTCCTCGTTCGGCGGTGCCTGGGCGGGTGCACCCGCGGCGCAGCCGGCGTAGCTGCCGTCCGGGGTGCCGAACGGGACCGGCCGCGGCTGGGCGGCGGCGGGGTCGAACCTGCAGGCCCGCTCGTCGGCGAACTCCTGGGAGACCAGCTCGGCCGTCGGCACGCCCGCCACGTCGCCGACCCAGCGGTTGCGGTCGGCGAAGGCGGTGGCGGTGGCCTCGGAGAAGCGGTGGAGGTACTGCACCTGGTCCACTCCTGCGATCGGCGTGCCGGTGCGCCCGTCGTACGCCTCGACCAGGTTGAGCGTCTCGGCGACCGCGATGCCGCCGCTGCTCGGCACCGGCATCCCGTAGATGTCCTTGCCTCGGTACTCCGAGCGCACGGGCTCCTTCTCCAGTGCCCGGTAGGCCCGCAGATCGCGCATCGTCAGCTCGCCGGCCGGCACCTCGACACCCGGTGCCGTGCTCGGGTCGGTCGACTCGGCGACGATCGCCCGCGCGATCCGTCCCCGGTACATGCTCTCCACACCGTCGGTGCGCAGCACGCGATAGGCCCGGGCGAGGTCGGGGTTGCGGAACACCGAGCCGACCGTGGGAGGAGCACCACCCGGGAGGTAGACGCGCTCGGTCTCCGGGAAGAGCCGGAAACGGTCGGCGTTCTGCGCGGTCTGGTCGCTGAAGGTCTGGTCGACGACGAACCCGTCGCGGGCGATGCGCTCGGCCGGCGCCAGCAAGGTCGACAGCCGCATCGTGCCCCACCGGTCGGCGGCGCGCTGCCAGGTGGCCGGAGTGCCCGGCACACCCACCGAGCGTCCGGAGCTGACGACCGACGCGGACGGCAGCGGCTGGCCGCTCGGGTCGAGGAAGGACTGCTCGTCGTAGGTCGCCGGGGCGGTCTCGCGGCCGTCGACGGTGGACACCCGGCCCGAACGGCCGTCACGATGGACGAAGAACCCGCCGCCGCCGATGCCGGTCGAGTACGGCTCGGTGACCCCGAGGGCGGCGGCGGTGGCGATCGCGGCGTCGGTGGCGTTGCCACCGGCTCTCAGCACGTCGATGCCGACCTGGCTGGCCATGGAGTCGACCGAGGCCACAGCGCCGCCGGAGCCGGTCATCACCGGTACCTTGGGCAGGTCGTGCCCCACCGGGGCCGAGCGGCCCTGTGCCGGGGCCGGAGCGGCCCCGACCAGACCGGCGGCGAGACCGACGACCCCGACGACGGCCACCCGGGCCACCACCCGCGAGCGCAGTGACGGTCGATCTGGATGACGGTCGGTGCGGTGAACGCTCGATGTCCTCATCAGGGCACCGTAGGGCGGTTGCCGCTGGATCGCGAACCGTACGAGCCGTCGCCGTGGGCTGATCGGATCGACGGCGGCCCGGCCCGGCCACGTTCGCGCGCGGCGCCGACTCCGCCGGGTAGGTCCCACGGCGACTCGACCCACCACGAGGCGCCGGCTTCGCGGAGCGCGGCCACGCGGGCGAGCGAGACAGGGTCCTCGGGGTCGCTCGAGCCCTCGATCACGATGTCCCACCCGGGGTGCGGCGCCCGGCCACGCAGCGCACGGACGTCATCGGGCTCGAGGGCCGCGAACGGGTCGTCGGCCGTGCGGCGGAAGGGCAGTACGCCATCACAACGCAACGCTCGGGCCATCGACCGCTCCGCGTCGACCCGGGCGACTGCCCAGATCGGCGGACCGGGCTTCTGGACCGGGACGAAGCGGCCGCCCGGCGCCGTCCACGACACGGAGTGGTGCTGGCCGGGATACTCGAATGGCTCGCCCGTCCAGAACAGCCGCAACAGGTCGATCGACTCGTCGAGAAGCTCGGCCCGCTCGCTGCGGGACGTCGCCTCTCCGACGGCTCCGAAGCCCGTCTCGAGCGCTCCGAGGCCGACGGAGAGCATCATGCGACCCTTGGACACGTGGTCGACGGTGGCCACCTCGGCGGCAAGCTTCCAGGGGCGTCGCCGCGACGGTGGGGTCAGCAGCGTGCCGAGACGCACCCGTTCGGTGCGTTCCGCCATCGCGCCCAACATCACCCAGGGGTCGGCGTAGTAGATCGTCTCCCACGTGAAGACGGCGTCCCAGCCAGCCTGTTCGAGCTCGGTGGTCATCTCGAGCACGACACTGACGTCACCGGTGGGGATCACGAAGCCGAACCGCATGAACCGACCGTACGCAGTTGGTCTGACGTCGACGCTTCACGACACTGTCGTCGACCGCGGTGTCATGCGGGTAGGCGGGCGGTGGCGACGGTGCCGTCGGCGACGATGACCGCCGGGCCGGCGAGCTCGGCGCCGTTCCCGGGCAGCAGCCGCACCGAGAGCCGTCCACCGGGAACATCGACCAGCCACGTCGAGCCGTCGTCGAGGGTGCCGGCCCAGAAGCTCGTGGCGACCGCCGCGGCCACGGCGCCGCTGCCGCACGACCTGGTCTCGCCGACACCGCGCTCATGGACACGCATCGCCACGTGGCCCGGCCCCATCGGGCGCACCAGCTCCACGTTGGTGCCGTGTGGCGGCTCCGGTCTGACCGCCGGGGCGCGCGCGAGGTCGACGCTGTCGAGCGGAACCGTCTCGGGGATCGCCACGACGGTGTGCGGGTTCCCGACGTCGACGGTCAGCGCCGAGTACGGGTCGGTGATGTCGTCCTCGTCGTCGAGGTGGACCAGGGAGTCGAAGCCGTCGCGGCGCGCCACCTCGTCGTGGGCCAGCCGCCACGGGCCGAGGTCGACCGCCCAGCCGTCACCGACGCGACGTACCCGCTTGGCGCCGGCCCGAGTGGCGAGGTAGAACTCCTCACCGGTCTCCAGACCCTCCCGGCGGAGGAACTCGGCGAGCACCCGGGTGCCGTTGCCGCACATCTCGGACACGCTGCCGTCGGCGTTGCGGTAGTCCATGAACCACGGCGCGAGCCCGGCCTGGGCGCGCACGGCCTCCTCGGCGGCGGCCGCTGTCGGAACCACCCGGATGACGCCGTCGCCGCCGATGCCCGCGCGCCGGTCGGCAAGGGCGGCAGCACGCTCGGCGGACAGGCCGAGCGTGGCATCGAGGTCGGGCACGAGCACGAAGTCGTTCTCGGTGCCGTGCCCCTTCGTGAACGCGAGCCGGTCAGCCATGGGCACGATCGTCCCATCCCGAGCGGCGGACGGCGGACGCGCCCTTCTCGACCAGGGCCAGCACCTGCTCGTCCAGCTCGGGTGCGAACGCGTCGAGCCACCGCACGCGTGGGTCAGCACCGAACCAGGACTCCTGGCGCCGCACCAGCCGACGGGTCCGTGCTGCGGTCTCGCCCACGGCATCCCCGGTCGTCATCCGCCCGTCGAGCACGGCGAGCGCCTGGGCGTACCCCACCGCCCGACCGGCGGTACGGCCCTCGCGCAGCCCGCGCTCGACCAGGCGTTCGGTTTCGTCGAGCAGACCGGCCGCGAACATGTCCGCGGCACGACGCTCGATGCGGTGGTCGAGTGCTCGGCTATCGGCCCTCAGCCCGACCAGCACCGTGGGCCGCACGAACTCGCGCACGGGCATCGTGGCCGAGAACGGGCGTCCGGTCAGCTCGAGCACCTCGAGCGCTCGGACGATGCGGCGCGTGTTGCCGGGGTGGACGGTCTCGGCCGTCCGCGGGTCGACGGTCCGCAGCTGCGCGAGCAGCGCGGCGGTGCCCTCGGCCGCGGCCCGTTCGTCGAGCCGACGGCGCACCGCAGGGTCGGTGGGCGGGATGTCGAGGTGATCGAGCAGGGCACGCACGTAGAGCCCACTGCCCCCGACGACCACCGGAACGCCGCCACGAACGAGCACGGCGTCGAGGTCGGCGCGGGCGTGTCGCTGATAGGCGGCGACACTCGCCTCCTCGGTGACGTCGAGCACGTCGAGCTGATGGTGCGGGACCCCCTGGCGTTGCTCGGCGGTCAGCTTGGCCGTCCCGATGTCCATGCCCCGGTAGAGCTGGCTGGCGTCGGCGGACACGACCTCGCCGCCCAGCCGACGCGCCAACCGGACCCCGAGGTCGCTCTTCCCGGTGGCGGTCGGACCCACCACGGCGACGACGACGGAGGCAGCCGGCGCCGCCGGACGAGAGGCGTCGGTGTCGAGCCGGCGTGTCTCGTCGGTGTCGAGGTGGTGGACGTCGTCGTCAGTCGACACGCTCCGCCTCGGGCGTGCTCTCGTCGTGACCGAACGGGTCGCGGTCGACGCCCGGCTGCCAGGTCTGGCCCGGAACCCCCCAGCCGTTGGCCTTGACGGCCTTGCGAGCCCGCTTACCCCATCTGGCGTCGAGGCGGTCGACGTAGAGGAACCCGTTGAGATGGTCGTACTCGTGCTGGAGCATCCGGGCGAACCAGCCGGTGGCCTCGTAGCGCAGGTCCGCGCCGTCGACCCCCTGGCCGGTGAGCACCGCCGACTCGCCGCGCCGCAACGGGAAGGACTCGCCCGGCACGGACAGGCACCCCTCGACCTCCTCATGCGGGTCGGGGTCACCGGGCGGGGTCTTGCTCGACGCCACGTACGGGTTGACGACGACCCCACGCGGTGGGATGCCGTCGCCGTTCTCGAGCTGCCAGGTGAAGATGCGCAGCCCGACGCCGATCTGCGGAGCGGCGAGACCGACGCCGCGCGCGGCATCCATGGTCTCGAACATGTCGGCGACGAGCTCGCGGATGCCGTCGTCGATGACCGCCACCGGCGCGGCGCGGCGGTGCAGCACGGGTTCCCCGGTGATGACGATGGGCCGCACGGTCATGGTCCCGATTCTTCCAGAGCGGCGACGGCCGATCCCGCGACGGGGCTGCGGCGACCTACGATCGGCGGGTGCTGCCCGTCATCCTGCTCGTCGCTCCCGAGTACGCCGACCCACTGACCGACGAGTTCGGCCGGTACCGGCGCGACTACGACATCCGTACGACCCGCTCGGCCGCGGAGGCCGAACGCTGCGCCAGGGAGGTGGTGGCCTCCGGCGGCATGGTCGCGCTGGTCGTCAGCGAGTCGCGGCTCCCCGACGGTTCCACCTACGAGGCGCTGGCCCGCTGGCGGGCCGCCGTGCCCACCGCCAGGCGGGTCATCGCCGCGCACTGGTCGGTGTTCCTCGAGGATGCCGGGCCGCTGCGACCAGGGTTGGCGAAGGGCAAGTACGACGCCTACCTCCTCATGCCGCGCGGCGTGCGCGACGAGGAGTTCCACACGGCGATCACCGAGCTGCTCTCGGACTGGGGCTCCACGGTCGCCGCACCCGAGGTGGAGACCGTGCGGATCGTCACGCCGCAGGCGACCGCCCTCACCAACCAGATCCGGGACCTGCTCGACCGGATGGGGATACCGAACCGGGCCTACCCGCCGGACAGTCAGGCGGGGCGCGAGCTGCTGGCAGCCGTCGGTGGGGCTCCGGCGTTCCCGCTGGTCCAGACGGCCGACGGCAACGTGTTCACGCCCGGCCGCGTGCGTGACGTGACGCTGCGCGTGTTCGGACGGCCCAGCCAGGTCGATCTCGACACCGTGGCCGATGTCGCCGTCGTCGGTGCCGGACCGGCCGGCCTCGCGGCCGCGGTCTACGCGTCATCCGAGGGCCTGTCGACCGTGGTGCTCGAAGCCGAGGCGGTCGGCGGCCAGGCCGGCACCTCGTCGATGATCCGCAACTACCTCGGCTTCCCTCGCGGCATCTCCGGGATGCGGCTCGCGCAGCGGGCTCGCAACCAGGCGATCCGCTTCGGCACCCGCTTCTTCACCGGCTGGGAGGTCGACGAGCTGGTGCCAGGAATCGACGGTGACCCGCACCTGCTCCGCACCGACGGCGGCGAGGTGCGAGCCCGCACGATCGTGGTGGCGGCGGGGGTCACCTACCGCCGGCTGCGGAAGCCGGGGATCGAGGAGCTCGTCGGCCTCGGTGTCTTCTACGGCAGCGCGATGACCGCGGCCCGGGAGACCGAGGACGCCGACGTCGTCGTGGTCGGTGGCGGCAACTCGGCCGGTCAGGCCGCCATCCATCTGGCCCGCTTCGCCCGCTCCGTCACCATCCTCATCCGGCGCGAGAGCCTCGAGGCGACCATGTCGAGCTACCTCATCCAGGAGATCGCGGTCAACGACCGGATCCGGGTGCAGCCGTGCAGCGAGGTCACCGACGGCGGGGCGGATGACGACGGCCGGCTGGCCTGGGTGACGGTACGCGACATGAGCAGTGGCGTCGCCGAGCAGCGGCCGTGTCGCGGGCTCTTCCTGCTGCTCGGCGCCGAGCCCCGCTGCGACTGGCTGCCGGCGGAGGTGGAGCGGGACGAGCGCGGCTTCGTGCTCACTGGTCGCGACGTGCCGCGCCGGGCGTGGGTAGAGGGCCGCCCGCCGGCGAATCTCGCCACGACCATGCCTGGCGTGTTCGCGGTAGGCGACATCCGCGCCGGGTCGATGAAACGGGTGGCCTCGGCGAGCGGGGAGGGCGCCTCGGTGGTGCCGCTGGTGCACACCTGGCTCGAGTCTCTCCCCGAACGACTGGATCCGTTACCCGAAAGCACTGGCGCCCACACCTGATCCGGTGTGGACTGTGCGCAGCTCCCCATCGCGGGAGCGTGCCCTGTCCGACGAGAGTGAGGAGGTGGCGTGAGTATCTTCGACAGCGCCAAGGAGAAGATTCAGCAGCTGGCCGAGGACAACCCCGACAAGGTCGAGCAGTTCAGCGACCAGGCCCTCGAGCGCGGCGGCGACGCCGTCGACAGTGCCACCGGCGGCAGGTTCGCCGAGCACGTCGACACCGCTCAGGCCAGGGGTGACGAGGCCGTCGGCCAGGGCTGACGATCCCGCTGACGAATCGGTGCCCCCGACCATCCGGTCGGGGGCACCGGTGCGTCGGCGGTTCCCGGGGGCAGCCGAGACGCGGCCGCCGTCCGTCACCGGGGCCGGATGCCGAACGCCGTGAGATCGTCGTCGAGCTCGGCTTCGGTCGTGCTGTACGCCACGCGGGTAGCGGTGGGGTCGTCGGCGAGGATCGTCGCGAACACCGGCCCGTTCGACTCGTCGAGGTCGAGCAGCGTCGCGCCCGCTCCGACGATAGCCCGCTCCGTTCCCGGGCCTGCGGTCAGATGGTCGATCCGGGTGAAGACACCGGGTGTCACCCAGGTCGGGACACCGGCGAGCGAGCCGGCGATCTGCTGGTGGAAGTGACCGCAGAGGATGGCCGAGACGCCACCCTCCCCGACCACCTGGGCGAGGCGATCTGCATCCTTCAGCATGACCCGTCGCTGGATGCCGACGTCCAGGGTGATCGGCGGGTGGTGGAGCGCGAGCACCGTCGGCGTGCTGCGATCGGTGGCGATGACCGCTCGTAGCCAGTCGAGCTGCTCGGAGCCCAGCTCGCCGTACCACCGACCGGGTACGAGGGTGTCGAGGGTGACGATGCGGCTTCCGGCACTGACCGAGACTGCCGACGCGCGACCGGCGAGCCGGCGGATGCCGCCGATGCCGCCGATGCCGCCGATGCCGCCACGATCGACCCCCAGGTGGTCGAGGTGCCCGGAGCCCAGTACCTGCCCGAACGTCTCGCGATCGTCGTGGTTGCCGACCGCGCAGTGCAGCGTGGCGCCCTTTGCGGCCGCGAACCGGAGAAACTGGGAACGCGCGCGTTCGTAGGCTCCGGCGGAGCCGTCGTCGGCGATGTCTCCCGTGACGACGATCCCGTCGAGACCGGCGAGGTGAGCGCACGCGTCGAGGACGAGGTCGAGCGACCGGTCGGCGTCGATCCCGTAGCGCATCTCGCGCCGGTCGTTGAGGTGCAGGTCCGAGAGGTGGAGGAACCGGCTCATCATGAAGTCCTTCTTGCCTCGGTCACCCAGGCGGACGATGACCTCCGAGACGCTTCCTGGTGGTGCTCCACCGACGCCGGTCGCGCGATGACCTCAGGGTAGCGCCGAGCCGACCTGTCACGGCGACAGCCGACCTGAACCGGTCACGGCGACAGCCGACCCGACCTGTTACGGCGGTGACTGATCTGACCTGTCACGGCGGCGCGTGGCGACCGCACCTAGGTGGTACAGGCCGTGGTTTGCTGCACCACCTGGTGGGGACCGCCGACCGAAGGCATGCCGAGGGCGACGGTCGGTGTGCCCTGGACCGGGGCATCCTGGAGCGCCGCCCATGCATCGCCGCCCGCGGTACGCCGCACACGGTACGGCCCGCCGGCAAGCCCGGAGTCGGCGACGAGGTGGTGCGGAGCGCCGTAGGTGACCCCGACGGTGACGACGTCGCCTGGGCGCGGCCGCTCGGCATCCTGGGGGATCGCGAAGTGCACGAGACGGTTGTCGCGCGCACGGCCGCTCGACCGGTTGGTCTCGCCGTCCTTCCGGCCCTCCCCGAGCGCGACGAGTACCTCGACGTCGCCGCCTTCTCGCCGCCGGTTCTCGGCCCAGGACACCGCGTCCTGGAGAGCGATCAGCCGGTCGAAGCGCTCCTGGACGACGGCCTTCGGGACCTGGTCGGCCATCGAAGCGGCCGGCGTACCCTGCCGTTTCGAGTACTGGAACGTGAACGCGCTGGAGAATCGTGAGGCCTCGACGACCCGCAGCGTCTCGGCGAAGTCCTGCTCCGTCTCGCCCGGGAACCCGACGATGAGATCGGTGGTGATCGCGGCGTCGGGGATGACGGCACGCACCTTCTCGAGGATGCCGAGGAAGCGCTCACTGCGATAGCTGCGTCGCATCGCCTTGAGCACGCGGTCCGAGCCGGACTGCAGCGGCATGTGCAGGCTCGGCATGACGTTGGGCGTCTCGGCCATCGCGGCAACGACGTCGTCGGTGAACGCAGCCGGGTGGGGGCTGGTGAAACGCACTCGTTCGAGGCCGTCGATGCCGCCGCAGGCCCGAAGCAGCTTGCCGAACGCGAGCCGGTCGCCGAACTCGACGCCGTAGGTGTTGACGTTCTGCCCGAGGAGGGTCACCTCGACGACACCCTGGGCAACGAGCGCCTCGATCTCGGCCAACACATCGCCGGGACGCCGGTCCTGCTCCGTGCCGCGCAGGCTGGGCACGATGCAGAACGTGCAGGTGTTGTTGCAGCCGACCGAGATGGACACCCACGCGCTGAAAGCCGAGTCGCGTCGGGCGGGCAGGGTGGAGGGAAACACCTGGAGCGACTCGGCGATCTCGACCTCGGCGCGGCGGTTGTGGCGGGCCCGCTCGAGGAGCGCCGGCAGGCTGCCGACGTTGTGGGTGCCGAACACGACGTCGACCCAGGGCGCCCGCTCGACGATCGCAGCGCGGTCCTTCTGGGCCAGGCAGCCGCCGACGGCGATCTGCAGGTCGGGGTTGCGCTGCTTGGCCGGGCGGAGCTGACCGAGGTTGCCGTACAGCTTGTTGTCGGCGTTCTCCCGCACCGCACAGGTGTTGAACACCACGACGTCGGCGACCTCGGCCCGCTCACCCGCCGGGAGCGAGGCGTGGTCGATGTAGCCGACGCTCTGGAGCAGGCCGGCGAGCCGCTCGGAGTCGTGCACGTTCATCTGGCACCCGTGGGTGCGTACGTCGTAGGTCCTGGGCGCGTTCATGGCACCGACCAGGGTAGGGCCGCTCAGCGCGAGGTGGTGCGCTGGTACTGCCGGATCGAGAGCGGGATGAAGATCGCCAGGATGATCGCGACCCAGATCAGTGTGTACAGCTCGGGGTTCTGCAGCGGCCACACGTCCGGCGGAGGGAACGCCGGGTTGGTGTTGCCGAACAGCTCGCGCGCCGCCTGGGTGACGCTGGAGACGGGGTTCCAGTTGGCGAAGGTCTCCAGCGGCCCGGGCAGGGTCGTGGAGTCGACGAAGGTGTTGGCGATGAACGTCAGCGGGAAGATGACGATGAAGCTCGCGTTGTTCACGACCTCGGGGGTGCGGACGATGAGGCCCACGTAGGCCATCACCCACGACAGCGCGTACGCGAAGAGCAGCAGGAGCAGCGCGCCGGCGAGCGCCTCGAGGAACGAGCTGCGGATGCGCCAGCCGACGACGAGACCGGTGAGTCCCATGACGACGAGGCTGATGACGTTGTTCACGACGTCGGAGGCGGTGCGTCCGAAGAGCATCGCGGAGGGCGACATCGGCAGCGTGCGGAACCGGTCCACGAAGCCCTTCTGGAGGTCCTCGGCCAGGCTGAAGCCACTGAACGTGCTGCCGAAGACGACCGTCTGGGCGAAGATGCCCGCGACGAGGAACTCCTTGTAGTCGACACCGGTGTTCTGGGTGCCGATCGCCCCGGCGAACACGTACGCGAAGAGCAGCACGAACATGATCGGCGACAGGGTCGTGAAGACGAGCAGGTCGGGAACCCGCTTGATCTTGATGAGGTTGCGGCGGGTCACGGTAGCGGCGTCGCCGACCGCCTGCGCGATGGCACTCATCGGGCGTCCTTTCCGGCCTTCGCGAGCTCGCGCTCGCCGTCGCCGTTCTCGTCGGTCTCCTCGGCGGCGCGGCCGGTGAGGGTGAGGAAGACATCGTCGAGCGTCGGCCGGCGCAACGCGACATCGGAGACGGTGACGCCTGCGTCGTCGAGCCGGCGGACGGCATCGACGAGCACCGTAGCGCCACCGGTGACCGGCACGGTGACCCGCCGGGAGCGATTCTCGACCACCGCCTCGCCGATGCCGACTCCGGCCAGCACCTCGCGAGCGCGGCCGACCTCGGCCTCGTCGGCGACGACGACCTCCACGCGCTCGCCACCCACCTGGTCCTTGAGCGTGTCGGAGGTGCCCTCGGCGATGACCGTGCCGTGGTCGATGACGGCGATCCGGTCGGCCAGCTGGTCGGCCTCCTCGAGGTACTGGGTCGTCAGAAGCAGGGTGGTGCCGCCGCGGACGAGGTCGGTGATCACTCCCCACATCCCGAGCCGCGAGCGTGGGTCGAGGCCCGTGGTGGGCTCGTCGAGGAAGAGGATGGGCGGTTGGGCGATGAGTGCGCCGGCGAGATCGAGGCGGCGGCGCATACCGCCGGAGTAGCCCTTGACCGGACGGTCGGCGGCGTCGGAGAGTCCGAACTGCTCGAGCAGCTCGTGCGCCCGGCGGCGCGACCGCTCCGCTCCGAGGTGGTAGAGGCGCCCGACCATGTCGAGGTTCTCGAAGCCGGTGAGGTACTCGTCGACCGCCGCGTACTGGCCACTCACGCCGATGGTGCGCTTGACCGCCTTGGGGTCGGCGAGCACGTCGGTTCCCATGACGGTGGCCGAGCCGGCGTCAGGGATGAGCAGCGTGGTGAGCACTTTGATCGTCGTCGTCTTGCCGGCGCCGTTGGGGCCGAGAAGGCCGACCACCGTGCCCTCGGCCACGGTCAAGTCGAGCCCGTCGAGCGCACGAACCTCCCCGGACCGGGACTTGTAGATCTTGACCAAGCCCTCGGCACGTACTGCGTCGGTCATGTGTGCTCCTCACGATGTGCACCGGGCCGCTGCGGCCCGGTGCTGGACGACTGCTCCGACTCTAGGTGCGGGTACCGACAACGACCCATCGGATTTCCCGGCGGATCCTGCGGGACGAGCCGGATCGGCGTGCCGACGGCTGACGTGCCGGCATCGCTCACGATGGAGCAGTACCGATATCGAGATGGAGCAGTACCGATGTCGGTCAGTCACGCTGGTTCTCGATCGACAAGTCACGCTGGTGCTCAGTCACGCTGGTGTTCGGGCGCCTCTCGCACGGCCTCGTGGACGACACGTCTGGCGACCTCGGCGTCGTACCCCTTGCGGGCGAGCATGCCGGCGAGCCGGCGGGTCTGGACGAGTGGGTCGAGACCGGTCATGGTACGCAGCTTCTTGGCCACCAGCTGGCGGGCCCGCTCCTCCTCGTGGTGCGGGTCAACATCGTCGAGGGCTGCTGTGACGGTGTCGTCGTCGACGCCCTTGCGGCGCAGCTCCTGGGCAAGGGCGCGACGAGCGAGGCCTCGACCGGCCTGCCGTGAGCGGACGAGCATGCCGGCGTAGGCGGTGTCGTCGACGAGACCGACCTCCGTCAGGCGGTCGAGCACGGTGGTGGCGATGTCGTCGGGACAGTGGCGTCTGTGCAGTGCCTGCTCGAGCTGAGATCGGCTGCGGGGGGCTGCGGTGAGCTGTCGCAGCACGATCTGCCGAGCCCAGTCGTACGGGTCGGGCTCACCGCCCCGGGTGCGCGGGTCAGCTTCAGGGTCGGCCGGTGGTGGGCCCGCACTATCCGGATCGGAGACGGATGTCTCGCCCACGGACATGTCGAGCGTTGGCATGTCGGACGCAGGGACGTCAGATGCAGACGCGGGGACGCCGGACGTAGTCGTGCCGGTCGTGGTTGTGCCGGTCGTGGCCGGGCTGGTCGTGGTCGTGCCGGTCGTGGCCGGGCACGATCCCGCCGCCCGTTCGGGCGGCGGGATCGCAGAGTTCGTGAACGTCATTCGGGATCGGCTGCTCAGCGGTCAGAAGTCGACCGGGACGTCGGTAACGGCAGCGGGAGCGTCGACCCGCGGCCCGACCCCGAGCTTCTCCTTGATCTTCTTCTCGATCTCGTCAGCGAGGTCGGGGTTGTCCTTGAGGAAGGTGCGCGCGTTCTCCTTGCCCTGCCCGAGCTGGTCGCCCTCGTACGTGTACCAGGCGCCGGCCTTGCGGACGAAGCCGTGGTCGACGCCCATGTCGATGAGGCCACCTTCGCGGGAGATGCCCTGCCCGTAGAGGATGTCGAACTCGGCCTGCTTGAACGGCGGCGAGACCTTGTTCTTGACGACCTTGCACCGGGTGCGGTTGCCGACCGGGTCGGTGCCGTCCTTGAGGGTTTCGATACGGCGGACGTCGAGGCGCACGGACGCGTAGAACTTCAGCGCCTTGCCACCCGTCGTCGTCTCGGGAGAACCAAACATGACTCCGATTTTCTCGCGGAGCTGGTTGATGAAGATCGCCGTGGTGCCGGTCGAATTGAGGGCGCCGGTGATCTTGCGCAGCGCCTGCGACATCAGCCGGGCCTGGAGACCGACGTGGCTGTCTCCCATCTCGCCCTCGATCTCGGCACGCGGCACGAGCGCCGCCACCGAGTCGATGACGATGATGTCGAGCGCCCCGGAGCGAATGAGCATGTCGGCGATCTCGAGCGCCTGCTCCCCGGTATCGGGCTGGGACACCAGGAGCGCGTCGATGTCCACGCCGAGCTTCTTCGCGTACTCGGGGTCGAGCGCGTGCTCGGCGTCGATGAACGCCGCGATGCCGCCGGCCTTCTGCGCGTTCGCCACGGCGTGGAGGGCCACGGTTGTTTTCCCACTGCTCTCCGGTCCGTATATTTCGACCACGCGCCCGCGCGGGAGACCGCCGATGCCGAGCGCGACGTCGAGGGCGATCGACCCGGTGGGGATGATCTCGATGGGGGGCCGTACGTCGTCGCCGAGGCGCATGACCGCACCCTTGCCGTGCTGCTTCTCGATCTGCGCCATCACCGAGGTGATGGCCTTGGACCGCTCGTCGTCCGTGCCCGCGGCGGGCGGGTTGGGGATGGTGGCGCGGTTGGATCCAGCCATGTCACACCTGTGCTCTCGTCTCGTGTCGGGCGCGCCTACCGGCGACCAGCTCTCGCCGTCGGTCTCGTCGCGAGGTCTGGTCAGACGCTAGGTGGTGGCACCGACAGCAGCCGAGGGCCGCCGTGATACCTGTGGACAACGCTGTCGCCGCCACCACCTGTGGACGACCCTAGCCGAACGTCCGTTCGACTCGCGAAGGTCGCGCTCCGACACGCCGGAACCTCGAACGTCATCCCGGTGAACCGTGCGGGATCAGATGCATGCCGCCCGATCCGGGACTTCCCGCTGAGTCATGGCGATATAGCGCCATGACTCAGCGGGTTGCTCCTGAGTCCGCAGGCAGAGGCGGGTGGCGACCGGGGCGCGAGGCGATGGGTAGGGCGGGGGTGGCGACTCGGGCACAAGGCGACGGGGGTATGACGGCGACCGGCGTAGGGCGGCGACTCGGGCGCAAGGCGACGGAAGTACGACGCGACCGGCATCGGGCGCAAGGCGACGGAAGTACGACGCGACCGGCATCGGGCGCAAGGCGACGGAAGTACGACGCGACCGGCCTAGGGCGGGGCCCCAGTCAGGTGAGGAGGAGGGTCGCGATCCGACGGGATGCGCCGATCACGCCGGCCGCGCCCACGGCAGCGAGATACGCCACATGCCACAGCAGGCCCCACGACACCTCCCCCAGCATCAGCCCGCGTTCGAGCGCGACCCCGTGGTAGAGCGGGGTAAGGCGTACGAGCCACTCCACGGCATCCGGGTAGGTGGAGAGCGGGAAGAACGTGGCCGAGAACAGGAACATCGGCTGGATGGCGAGGTTGACGAGGTCGAAGTGCTGCCAGCTCTTCATGTAGGTGGTGGCGAACATGCCGACCGCGGCGAACGCGAACCCGACGAGCAGCGCTGCCGGCAGCGCGAGCAGCGCCCACCACGACCCGACCACCCCCGCGAGCAGCGCGACGACGAGGAACATCGCCGAGTACAACGACCCGCGCAGCAGCGACCAGGCGATCTCGCCGACCGCGACGTCGCGCGGCCCCACCGGCGTCGCGAGCATCGCGTCGTAGAGCTTCTGGTAGCGCAGCTTGAAGAACACGTTGAACGTGCTGTCGAAGATCGCGCCGTTCATCGCCGACGCCGCGAGCAGGGCCGGCGCGACGAACACGGCGTACGACACCGTGCTCCCGGCGTCGGTGGTCACCGACCCGACGAGCGCGCCGAGACCCACACCGAGCGAGAACAGGTAGAAGACGGGCTCGGCGAACCCGCTGAGCAGGAGCACCCACGCCCGCCGGAACGCTATGACATTGCGGAGCACGACGTAGCGCGAGAGCCCGGCCCCGGCTGGGAACGGCAGCGCCCGGGAGACGCGCGAGGCGGTGGCGAGCGCGCTCACGACCGCAGCCTCCGCTCGAAGCCGGCGCGGGCGAGCACCCAACCCACCACGGCGTAGCCGACGAGCACGGCGACGTGGCCCACGCCCGCCCACCCCTCCCACGACCCGAGGGCGACGGCCCGGGTGGTCTCGACGCCGTGCCACAGCGGAGTCACCCAGGCCACGGGCTGGAGCCACACCGGCAGCTGGTCGACGGGGAAGAACGTGCCGGAGAACAGCATCAACGGGGTGACGACGAACCGGAAGAGGATGCCGTAGGCGTTGTCGTTCTCGAGCCGGGCGGAGAACGCGAACACCGGTGCGGCGAAGGCCATCCCGGTCAGCACCGCCACCGGGACCGCGGCAAGGGCCCACCACGACACGAACCCGCCGAACAGCGCCGCGACACCCACGAACACCGTGGTCGCGACCGTGAGGTGGCCGGCGACGACGAGGAGGTGACCCCCCAGCACCGCACGCACGCCGAGCGGGGTCGCGAGCATTGCCGCATACATCTCGTTCCACTTCAGGTAGGCGAACACCGGATAGGTGGACTCGCCGACCGCGAGGATCATCGCCTGGAACGCGAGGATGCCGGGGACGACGAACTGGAGGTACGGGGTGCCGGCCACGCCGCCCGAACGGTCGTCGACGAGGGCTCCGAGCCCGAGCCCCATCGCGAGGAGGAAGAACAGCGGCGAGAGGAACCGCTCGATGACCGAGCCCTTCCACGTGCGCCGGTAGACGGTGAGGTGGTGCCCGACCACGGCTCCGAGCCGCTCGATGGGCGAGAGGGCCCGACGCGGCCCCGACCCGAGGCGACCACTCGGGGAGCCCGGGCCGAGGCGTTCGGCGTGCGTCGTCATCCGATGTGCCCTAGTCGACCAAGGTGCGGCCGGTGAGGTGGAGGAAGACGTCCTCCAGGGTCGAGCGGCGCACCAGCGAGGAGAGCGGCTGCACCCCGCGGGCGTGCACCTCGGCGAGCGCGGTGTCGCCGTCGGAGGCGTAGACGAGCAGCCGGTCGGGCAGCACCTCGAGCCGCTCCCCGACCCCGGTCACCGCGTCGACGTGCTGTTCTTGCTCGTCGACCTCGAACCGCAGCTCGAGCACCTCGCGCGTGGAGTGGGCCGCGATGAGCTCACGCGGGCTGCCCTCGGCGACGATCCGCCCGTGGTCCATGACGACGAGGCGGTCGCAGAGCTGTTCGGCCTCATCCATGTAGTGGGTCGTGACGATGAGCGTGACGCCCTGACGCTTGAGCCGGAACAGCCTGTCCCACAACACGTGTCGCGCCTGCGGGTCCAGCCCGGTGGTGGGTTCGTCGAGCAGCAGCACCTCGGGCTCGCTGATGAGCGAGCGCGCGATGGTGAGGCGCCGCTTCATCCCACCGCTGAGCGGTTCGACCCGGTCGGCGCGCCGGTCGGTGAGCTGGGCGAACTCGAGCAGTTCGTCGGCGCGCCGGCGCACCTCGGCGCGGGTCAGGCCGAAGAACCGGCCGTACACCCAGAGGTTCTCCTGCACCGAGAGGTCCTCGTCGAGGATGTCGCGCTGCGGGCACACGCCGAGCCGGGCCCGGATGGCGGCGCCGTCGGCGGCGGGGTCCATGCCGAGCACGGTGAGCTCGCCCGCGGTGACCGGCGAGGTGCACCCGACCATGCGCATCGTCGAGCTCTTGCCCGCACCGTTGGGCCCGAGAAAGCCGAACGCCTCGCCGCGCCGCACCTCGACGTCGATGCCGTCGACCGCCGTGAATTCGCCGAACCGCTTGGTCAGCCCCCGGGCGCGTACGAGCACGTCGTCACTCACTCCGGCGACGCTAGCCGAGCCCGGCGACAGCGCCCACCGAGTTACCGACCGGGCCGCTGGCCGGCGGCCGACCGGATCACGCCGGCGCACCCGGGCCGCAGCCGCCCACTCGGTCACCACAGATCGGACGCCATGGCGTCGACACAGGTCACCGGCGTCGACATACGGACACCATCGGCGCGCACGGGCGCCATGGCGTCGACCGGGCAACCGGCGGATGACGCCCGCTCACTCCTCGTGGGCGGTGCGCTGGCCACGGGGCTCGCGGCCATGGCGGCGCGGCTCGGGCACGTCCATGGAGTCGCACAGCGCGACCCACACCTCACGCGGCGGGATGCCGGCATCGAGAGCCTCTCGCGCCGTACGCCCGCCGAGGGCGGACAGCACCAACGAGGAGGCGAGCGACTCGGCGTAGGTCTCCCCGAACTCCTCCGCCATCAGCTCCCAGAACTTGCTGTGCCTCACTCGCCGGATGCTACGTGGCCGGCCGGAACGCGGATACCGGCACCACGGGTCGCCTATGCGATCCTGGCGCCATGCGTCTCATCACCGCGGCAACGGTGCCGCCGTCACCGGCTCGGGTCCACGAGCCCGCCGGGCCCCCTGTCCGCATCGGTGTGGTCCAGCACGCGTGGGACCCCGACGGCGAGCGGCTGCGCGCCACCCTGCTCGGCGGCATCCGCACCTGTGCCGACGCCGGCGCCCAGGTGGTGTTCCTCCCCGAGCTGACCCTCTCCCGGTATCCCGCCGACACCGAGCCCGACGGCCGGCCGGACGACCTCGCGGAGTCGCTGGAGGACGGCCCGACCATGGCGTTCGCCCGCGAGGCGGCCGCCGCCACCGGCGCCTACGTGCACGCGAGCCTGTACGAGAAGTCCTCGGCAACCGACCGCACCGATGACGGACTCGGCTTCAACACCGCCTTCCTGGTCGCCCCTGACGGCACCCTCGTCGGCCGCACCCGCAAGACCCACATCCCGGTGACCGCCGGGTACCACGAGGACAAGTACTTCCGCCCGGGGCCCGCGACCGACGCCTACCCGGTCTACGACGTCGACGGGCTGGGGATGCGGCTCGGGCTCCCGACCTGCTGGGACGAGTGGTTCCCCGAGGTGGCCCGCGCCTACGCGATCGGCGGCGCCCAGGTGCTCGTGTACCCGACCGCGATCGGCTCCGAGCCCGACCATCCGGACTTCGACACCCAGCCGCTGTGGGAGCACACCCTGGTGGGCCACGCCATCGCGAACGGCCTGTTCGTCGTGGTCCCGAACCGGTTCGGACCCGAGGGCGTCGTCACCTTCTACGGGTCGAGCTTCGTGGCCGACCCCTACGGCCGGGTGCTGGTGCGAGCACCACGCGACGAGGCGGCCGCGCTGGTGGTCGACCTCGATCTCGCCCAGGGCCGGGACTGGCTCGACCTGTTCCCGTTCCTCGCCACCCGCCGACCCGACTCGTACTCGATCCTCGCCGCGCCGGTGCGGGCCGAGCACCGACGGGAGGGATGACGATGACCGCCCCCAGCGCGTGGCGGATGCCGCCCGAGTGGGCGCCGCACGAGCGCACCTGGATGGCGTGGCCGTCATCCGGGTACACCCTCGGCGAGACCGACGCGGAGGCCGACACCGCCCGCCGCACCTGGTCGGAGGTGGCTCGGGCGGTGGCCCGCTTCGAGCCGGTGACCATGGTGGCCGAGCCGGCCGACGAAGAGGTGGCACGCGAGCGGTGCGGCGGCGGCATCCGCGTCGTCACCGCACCGCTCGACGACGCGTGGATGCGGGACATCGGGCCGACCTTCGTTCTCGGAGAGAACGGTTCGCTCGGGGCGGTCGACTGGGTGTTCAACGGCTGGGGCGCGCAGGAGTGGGCGTCCTGGAGCCGGGATGCCGGTGTCGGGGCGTTCGTCGCGGCGCTGGCGGGGGCCAAGGTGGTGGCATCGCCGATGGTGAACGAGGGCGGCGGCATCCACGTCGACGGCCTCGGCACCGTACTGCTCACCGAGACGGTGCAGCTCGACCCCGGCCGCAACCCGGGGATGACGCGCGCCGACGTCGAGGCCGAGCTGGCCCGCACCATCGGGGCCACGAGGTGCATCTGGCTGCCGCGCGGGTTGACCCGCGACTACGACGAGTTCGGCACGCGCGGGCATGTCGACATGGTGGCGACGTTCGCCTCACCCGGGGTCGTGCTGCTGCACTGGCAGGAGGACACCGCCCACCCCGACCACGAGGTGTGCGTCGAGCTGGAGGGGCTGCTGTCGTCGTCGGTCGACGCACGCGGCGAGGACCTGGAGGTGGTGCGGCTGCCCGCACCGAAGACCGTCGAGGACGACGACGGTCGCCCGGTCGACTGGTCGTACGTCAACCACGTCGTCGTGAACGACGGCGTCGTGGCGTGCACGTTCGACGACCCGCAGGACTCCGACTCGCTCGCGGTGCTGGAGCGCGCCTACCCGGGTCGGCGGGTGGTGGGCGTCGACGCCCGGCCGCTCTTCGAGCGCGGCGGCGGCATCCACTGCATCACCCAGCAGCAGCCGGCCACCTGACGGGGGTCGTCACCGTTGCGGCAGCCCGGCCGGATGGAGGCTCGGCCACGGGTACGACCTCGCCGTGGTCATCGCCGGGCCGCT
>JBOFLR010000119.1:0-1777 GCA_051657965.1 Dermatophilaceae bacterium | reverse complement strand
TGGCGGACGGCTACCTCGCAGCGGAGCCCGGGTCGGCGGCACGAGAGGCGACGATGGTGGTGTACACGGCGCTGAACGACTACGCCGGCACGGTCGGCGAGGTGCTCGGCGTCGGAGTCACCGGCCCGGTCTGGATGCTGCTGGTCGCCGCCGCGCTGCACCGCGCCGCCCAGCCGCGTGTCGTCGTCGGGCTGGGCGTCGTCACCGCGGTGCTCACGCTCGCCGCCTCGGTGGTCGAGCCGCTCGCCGCCGTGGCGACCGTCATGCTGCTGGTCTGGCTCGTGGTCGTAGCCGCACGCATCGTCCGGCCGGCCGGCACCATGGTTGCGGAGGTCGCGCGATGAGGACGCCGAGGCGCGCGGTTCTGCGGCTCGGTGCCGCCGCACTCGCCACGGGAGTGGGCGCCCTGGCGTACCGCACCGTCGATCAAGGCGTCCTCGCTGTCGGTCGTGGTCCGGCATACGCCACCTGGACGGTGTGGGACCGCGGTAGCGCGCTGGAGACCAGCGTGGCGGCCGCCGTCCTCGCGGCCAACCCGCACGACGTCCAGCCCTGGCGCTTCGTCGTGGATCGAGCCGCCTCCACGGTCGAGGTCAGGCGGGACCCGACCAGGACGATCGGCGCGGTCGACCCGTTCCTGCGGGAGGTGCACGTCGGGCTCGGCTGCGCCGTCGAGAACCTGACGGTCGTCGCGCGCTCCCGGGGCTACCGGCCGCAGGTCGACCCGCGAGCGGCCGGCAATCGGGTGGCGCGTATCGAGCTCGACCCCGGCCGGCCCGAGCGGTCGATGCTCGCGGCGGCGGTGCCACGAAGGCACACCAACCGGTTCGCGTACCGGGCCGGCGAGCCGGTCGCGACCGGTGTGCTCCGGCGCCTGGACCGGGTCGTGGCCGACGTGCCCGGTGTCTCCGTGCGCTGGCTGACCGCGCCGACCGAGCTGCAGCGGTTCCGCGACGAGACCTATGCCGCGACCGAGGC
This sequence comes from Dermatophilaceae bacterium, assembly GCA_051657965.1. GTDB lineage: Bacteria > Actinomycetota > Actinomycetes > Actinomycetales > Dermatophilaceae > JBOFLG01. Next base: position 799 of record JBOFLR010000119.1, on the reverse strand, counting down.
GTTCGTCGAGGATGCCGACCAGTCGCGCGACTCGCACGCCTGGTTCCGGCACGACTGGGACGAGCTGCAGGCCGAGGCGAGCGGGTTGACCTACGACGGCTCGCTCGACTCGCGCCTGTTCGCGGCGCTGGCCAAGGTGGCACCCGACCTCGGCGAGTCCGCATCCAACTCGGGCTTTCTCGACGCCACCCGTCTGCACGTCGACACCGCCGCGACTGCAGGCGTCGTCGTCGCCGAGCGGTCGCTCGCGCCGGACGAGACCGACGCTCGCGAGGCGTGGCTCGCCGCCGGAAGGCTGTGGCAGCGGTTGCACCTGGCCGCCACGGTCGAGGGTCTGGTCGCCCAGCCGCTCAACCAGCTCGCCGAGCGGACCGACCGAGAGCGCCAGCTCGGCCTCGCCCCGCGATTCGGCGAGGCGCTCGACGACCTGGTCGGTGACCGCGACCTGGTGGCGGTGATGCCGTTCCGGATCGGCTACTCGACCCGCGACGCCGGGCCGACACCGCGGCGGCCACTGGCCCGAGTCGTCGAGTACGCCGACTGAGGCCACGACCGGCCGCCGCGTGGTGCGCCGCCGCCGGGCCGACCGTCCCGTTCGGTCGGGCGTCGAAGCGGTCATCGTTCGTGTCGGAGTCGCGGACAGTCTCCGACACGAACCACGACTCAGCTGTGGTCCGCACGGCCGTCCGTCTGGCAGCCGGGGCACCAGTGCAGCGCGCGCCCGGCCAGGTCCGCCCTGACGACGACGGCGCCGCACCGCGGGCACGGCCTGCCGGTGCGGCGGTAGACCGCGTAGCGC
>JBOFLR010000118.1:0-2748 GCA_051657965.1 Dermatophilaceae bacterium | reverse complement strand
CCGCCCAGAGGACCGACCAGATCTCCGCCGACCGCTCGGCCGGATCGTCGGCGAGTGCGGCCGTGGACAGCCGGTCGAGCAGGGCGGGGCCGTCGACACCGGTGTCGTGCACCATCCGCACGGTCCGCCCCGGGCGACGGCCCGGCAGCGTGAAGTGCGCGTAGAAGTGCGGGGACGGCCCTCGGAACCGGTATCGCATCACTGCCCCCGGGGGCACGATGCTCACCGTTCCGGGGTGGATGGCGGACCGAGCGCCGTCGATCGACACCTCGCCGTGGTATCGGTACAGGTGCAGCGCCCAGTGGGCGGGTAGCCGCCACCGTTCCTCGGTTCGGTGCGTGCCGTGCACCGCCGACCCGAGCGCGCTCAAGACGGGCGGCCGGTCGAGGGGGAGCGAGGTGACCGGAGAGTCGACGACGTCCAACATGGTCAGATGCAACCACCAGAGGGGGACTCGGAACCACTGCGGCGCAGTCGAGGCCACCTAGGTTCGCCGGTATGAGCCGCACCGCTCCCGGCACGAGCCGCACCGCTCCCGGCATGAGCCGCACCGCTCGTCGACGTGACACGCCCGACGGCAACGCGCGGATGCGGGCCGGCGGCCGAGGCAGCCTCACCCCGGAGCAGGTCGGCACGTACGACGCCGACGGCTACCTCGTGGTCCCCGGCCTGCTCGATGCGGCCGACCTGCGTGCGATGCGCGAGGCGCTCACCGAGAAGGTCGACCTGATCGCCACCGAGCTGATCGCTGCCGGGTTGATCCAGGACGCGCACACCGGGGAGCCGTTCGAGACCCGGCTCGCGCGCCTGTTCGACGACCTGGGGGCCGAGGAGTTCCTCACCTACGGACGCAGCTGGCGCGACCGCATCCCCGGGTACTTCACGATGATGAGCAACCCGAGGATCCTCGACGTCGTCGAGAGTCTGATCGGCCCGGAGATCTTCGCCAACCCGGTCTACAACGTGCGCCCGAAGGTGCCGCGCATCGCCGCCGGCGCGGTGCCGTGGCACCAGGACAAGTCGTACTGGCCGGACGCGAACTCCAACCCGGTGGTCACCGTCTGGGTCGCCCTGGTCGACGCCACGCTCGAGAACGGGTGCCTGCACGTCATCCCGCGGACCCAGACGGAGAGGGTGCACGCGGCCGGGGTCGAGGAGCGCAGCGGCGCCCGGTTCCTCGAGCTCGACCTCGCGCGGGCCGGACTCTCGGCCTCCCGTGAGGTCGCCCTGCCCGTCTCGGCCGGCGACGTCATCGTGTTCAACGACCGCCTCGTGCACTCCTCGACGCCCAACCGCTCGGACGCGGTCAGGTGGAGCGCCGACCTGCGGTACCAGCCGACCGACCAGGACCCGATGACGGACCACGGCGCCGGGTTCCTGGCGCGCAGCCGCGCCCATCCCGAGCGGGTCGCCGCCCTCGACGACTGGATGGCGCAGCGACCCGAGCGCCTGGCCTGACCCGGCTTCGTGGCGTTCGACAGGCACCGGATGGGTGTGCGGGCCGGTGGATCGTGAGCGGCTGGTGACGTCGGGGCAGGTGTTCCGCATGGACATGTACCACCCCGACCACCCGGACGGCCGGTACGAGATCGCCAACAGGTCCGGGTGCTCGATCCACCTCGCGCGATCTCGTGGCGGCCGGGGACCGCGGGCGTTGACGGGCGTCTCAGCTTCGGTGGCTGGCTGTGGCGTTACGACCTTCGGCTCGCTGCAGAGGGGGGCACCGAGGTGCGGCTGACCTACGACTGGTCGGGCGCGACCGCAGCGGCGCGCGACGTCATCACGTTCCCGCCGTTCGGCGTCGAGCACCTGGAGAACTCACTCCACCACCTGGCCGCCCTCTCCGGTGCGTAGGAGCCTGGCTCGCGCCGGGAGTGGTGCGGGGAATCCGCCCGCGCGCGCGAGGGCGCCCGGGAGGGTACGTCCGAGCCGGCCCTCCAGCCAGGTGGCCGCCGTCGTCGCCTCGCCGAGGTCGAGCCCTGTCGCGACGCCCATGCGGTCGAAGAGGTAGACGAGGTCCTCGGTGGCGACGTTGCCGGTGGCGTTCGGAGCGAAGGGACAGCCGCCGGCCCCGCCGATGCTGGCGTCCAGTGCCGCGACGCCCGCGAGCCAGCCGGCGTGGGCGTTCGCGACGCCGGTGTGCCGGGTGTCGTGCAGGTGCAGCCGCAGTGGCACGCCGCCCATGACCTCCCGGGCCAGGGCGACCCGTGCGGTGACGTCGGTCGGCACGGCGACCCCGATGGTGTCGGCCAGGGCCAGCTCGTCCGGGCCCGCGTCAGCCGCCCTGCGCAGCACCTCCCCGAGGCGGTCCTCCGACACCTCCCCCTCGAACGGACACCCGAAGGCCGCCGCGACGGTCACGGTGGTGAAAACGCCTGTGTCCCGGGCCCGCCCGACGAGCCGGACCGCGACCTCGCAGGCCTCGGCGGTCGTCATCCCCTGGTTGCGTCGGCAGAAGGTGTCGGTGGCGACGACGACGACGTCGACCTCGTCGAGCCCACCGGCGAGAGCGCGGTCGAGGCCACGGTCGTTGAGCACGAGCCCGGCGTAGCTGACGCCGGGCGGCCGGGGCAGGGCGGCGGCGAGGGCGTCGGCGTCGGCGAGCTGCGGCACCCGGGCCGGGTTGACGAAGCTGGTCACCTCCACGCGCCGGGCGCCGGCCGCGACCGCCCGCGCGACGAGCTCGAGCTTGTCGTCGGTCGAGAGCACGGCGTCCTCGTTCTGCAGCCCGTCCCGGGGGGCCATCTC
>JBOFLR010000117.1:0-1591 GCA_051657965.1 Dermatophilaceae bacterium | reverse complement strand
CGGCCGTGACGAGCTTGGTGGTGGAGGCCGGCATCCTCGTCGTCGTGCCGTTGCGTTGCCAGACAACGGAGTCCGAGCGAGAGTCGACCACCGCACCGCTGAACGAGGAGCCGAACCGTGCGGTCGTCACCCGCGCGTTGAGCGCCGTCACGATGCGCTGGTCGGCCGGGGTCGGGGTGTACGCCAGGGGTGCCGCCTGCGTCATCCGGGTCGGCGAGGCGGCCGCCGTCGGCGCGACCGCGGCAAGCCCGGCCACGATCACGGCTACCGTCCCCGTGGCGGCGAGCACCCGAGCGAGAGAGCCGGATGTCGACCGGTACGGGCGGCCGGATGCCGAGCGCCTGCCGAGCCGCTCGGGGAGCGTGCTGAGGCACTCGGTGGTGGGGCACGCCGATCGCTGGGTCGACGAGTGCATGGGGGACTCCTCGCGGGCGGTTCCGGTGGGATCAGTGGTGCCACCGGTGTCCCTGCGCCGCGGTGTCGTCGTCGAGGGTAACCGCGCGGTGCGGGCGGCGTCCTGCGTTTCGGCCGAGCCGCCCGTCGACGTGCTCGAGGTGCCGAGCTGCCCGTCAATATGCTGGCATCGCGCTCTCCGCTACGGGCACGATGGCGGCCGTGACCCTCGACCGCGCCGCGCTGCTCCGCGCCTACGACGACCAGCTGCGCACCGACGCCGAGACGCCGAGTGCGCTCGCCGTCACCCGGCTCGGGCCGCTGCGGCTCGTGACGTTCGTCGGCGGTCGGGGGTTCGTGACCTACCGCGATCTCGGCGGGGCGGGCGCTGCCGTCATCCGGTCATGGGTGGGGGATGCGGTCGAGCACTTCGCCTCCATGCCGGATATCACCCAGGTGGAGTGGAAGACGCGCGGGCACGACGAGGCGCCGGGGCTTCATCCGGCGTTGCTGGCGCACGGGTTCGTGCCCGACGACGAGGAGTCGGTGATGGTCGGGCCGCTGGCGGGGCTGGCGGTCGACGTGCCACTACCTGCCGGGGTCGTTCTGCGACGTGTCTTCTCGGATGACGACGTGGCGGCGATGGCGGCCATGGCCGGGGCGGCGTTCCAGGACCCGGAGCCGGACTCGTACACGGACGCGTTCCTCAAGCGGTTGGCCCGGGACGACGGGACGGAGCTGTGGATCGCCGAGTCGGACGGCCGGATCGTGAGCTGCGGCCGGTTGGAGCCGGTACCGGGGACGCCGTTCGCCGGGATCTGGGGTGGGGCGACACTGCCCGAGTGGCGCGGCCGGGGCATCTACCGGGCGCTCACCTCGGCCCGGGCACGGTCGGCGCTCGCGATGGGAAAGTCGTTGCTGCACAGCGACTCCACCGAGTACTCGCGGCCGATCCTGGAGCGCGCCGGGTTGGTCAAGGTCACGACGACGACACCGTACGTCTGGCGTCGTCGGGGTGGGTGAGCGCACGTCGTCGACCTGGCGGCAGGGTGCCTCACCTGCGTGGGCCGAACGACCCCGGACGTCGACCGGACGGCGCACGTAGGATCGCGCATGGTCGGCCCTCGGCCACGGCGCCGGGGGGTCACCGCACGCCCCCCGGTCATGTTCGTGGGCTCCCTGCAGGAGGAGAGACGAC
>JBOFLR010000116.1:0-1899 GCA_051657965.1 Dermatophilaceae bacterium | reverse complement strand
ACCGCGTCGTCGGCCTCCCAGACGTCGCCCATCCCGCCCGACGCGACCCGCGAGCGAAGGCGATAGCGGTCTCCGAGCACGAATCCCTCGAGCAGCCGGTCCACCGGCACACCGACCTCTCTCGACGAGCGGACACCTCGCCGTCGCCGTGGCGTCACCGGCGGCTCGTGATCCGCCACGACGCCGACCGCCAGAGCCGGGCCCGTTCAGATCACCGCGAGCACCCCGAGCAGCACCGCGACCTCACCGACCTGCTGCACCGCACCGAGGCAGTCACCGGTGTACCCGCCGAGCCGGCGCTCAAAACCCGACCGAGCCGCCAGGTGACCGGCCGCGGCACCTCCCAGCGCGGCGACGGCGGCGAGCGGCCCGGCCGCTACCGCGAGCGGCGCCACGGCGAGTGCGCCGCTGACCAGCGCCACCACCAGCGCCGGCCCGGAGATGCCCTGCGCCACCGGCTTGCCCGTGCCGTGGTCGCGCACGTAGGTCGAGGTGGCCACCACCACGACGACCGAGGCACGGCTCAGCGCGTGCCCCGCCACCAGCGCCGTGACGACGACCAGCACGGATGCCGCTGACAACAGCCCGGTCAGCGCGCTCACCTTCACCGAGAGCACGAGGAGCAGGGCCACCGCCCCGTAGCTGCCGAGCCGGCTGTCGCGCATGATCTCGAGTGCACGAGCCCGGTCGGCGCCGGCCCCGAGCCCGTCGGCGGTGTCGGCGAGCCCGTCCTCGTGGAACGCGCCGGTGAGCAACACCCCGGCAGCGGTCGAGAGCACCGCGGCGACCAGCGCGGGCCACACCAGCGCGGCCGGCCACAGCACCACCCCGGCGGCCGAGCCGACCAGCGCCCCGACGAGCGGGAACCAGCGCACCGAGCGGGCCTGTGCCTCCTCGCTCCAGGGGATGCCGCGCAGCGGTACGCGGGTGAGGAACTGCACGGCCAACAGCATCGAGCGCCACTCGGCCGGCCACGACCACCGCCCCGTTGGCGCGCCTGTCACGGCGCCTCGAGGCCGAGGTCGGCCATCGAGGCCATCTCGTGGAGCATCGCCGCCGCCGCGCGCACCAGCGGCACCGCCAGCAGCGCGCCGGTGCCCTCGCCGAGGCGCAGGTCCAGGTCGAGCAACGGCCGGGCGTCCAGCGCGTCGAGCACCCGACGGTGGCCGGCCTCGGCCGACCGGTGCGCGAACACCAGCGCCGGCCGGATCGCCGGGTCGAGGTCGAGGGCCGCGACGGCGGCCGCGGTGGCGACGAACCCGTCGACCAGCACCAGCCGGCGCTCGCGGGCCGCACCGAGCATCGCCCCGGCGAGCATCGCGATCTCGAACCCGCCGAACTCCCGCAGCGCCTCGGCGCCGCCGAGCCGACCCGGCACCCGGGCCGCCGCACGCGCGAGCACGTCGCGCTTGCGAGCCAGCCCGGCGTCATCCACTCCGGTGCCTCGCCCGACCAGCTCGGCGACCGGCACGCCGAGCACCGACGCGCTCACCAGCGAGGCGGATGACGTGTTGCCGATACCCATCTCACCCAGGCTCACCACCTCGGCGGGCTCGGCCGTTGCCAGACGTGCACCCGTCGCCAGCGCCTCGTCGCACTGGGCGGCGGTCATGGCCGGGCCGAGGCTGGAGTCGGCGGTGCCCGGCCCCAGACGAGCGAGCACCAGGCCGGGGTGCTCGACCGGCTCACCGGCACACCCCGCGTCGACCACCGTGACCTCGGCGCCCACGGTGCGGGCGAACACGCTGGCTGCGGCACTGTCGGCGAGGAACGTCGACACCATCAGCCGGGTGACCTCGGCGGGGTACGCCGACACCCCCTGCGCGGCGATGCCGTGGTCGGCGGCGACGATGAGGTGCCGCACCCGTTCGGCGCTCGGCGCGACGGTGCCCTGGAGCA
>JBOFLR010000115.1:0-17642 GCA_051657965.1 Dermatophilaceae bacterium | reverse complement strand
CTTCAGCGTGCGGGTCGCGTCGTGGCGATGGTCGGCGACGGGGTCAACGACGCCGCCGCGCTGGCCGCCGCCGACCTCGGCCTGTCGATGGGCACCGGCACCGACGTGGCTATCGAGGCGTCCGACCTCACCCTGGTGCGCGGCGACCTGCGAGCCGCCGCCGACGCCATCCGGCTCTCCCGGCACACGCTCCGCACGATCAAGGGCAACCTGTTCTGGGCGTTCGCGTACAACGTGGCCGCGATCCCGCTCGCCGCGGCCGGGCTGCTGGGCCCGATGCTCGCCGGAGCCGCCATGGCTTTCTCGTCGGTGTTCGTCGTCACGAACAGCCTGCGGCTCAGGCGTTTCCGCCCAACGCGATGACCCGGGCGAAGTTGGGTCACGGCGAGTCGGTGACGTGGCGAGTCCTCGCGGTGGCCGTCGACCACCAGCGTGGTCCCGAGCTCGATCAGCGACCCACCACGGGCCGGGTCCCGGTGTCGGCCGGGCGGTAGCTCGCGGCGATGACGTCAGCCGGCTCGAGACCGGCCAAGGGCCCGCGGCCGGCGACGGAGGGAAAGCCGAAGGAAGCCCGAGTCGCGTTCCGGCGACGGCTGATCTCGGAGCGCAGCCCGCTGACGAGGAGGTCGCGAAGCGTGCAGCGCTGCTGGCGCGCGAGTCCTCTTGCCTCCTCTGCGAGGGCATCAGGGATCGTGACGGTGATCTTCACGCCGCCCACCGTACCGGTGGCGCCGTCCTGCCGTACCAGCTCGTCAACGCGCCGGGACCGTCATCCGTCGGTCCGCTCGACCACCTGGACGAGATGACCGTCGGGGTCCTCGACCCAGGCGATGAGCAGGCGTCCCAGCCACGGACTCGGCGGATGCAGGGGCTCGGCGCCCAGCTCGACGAGCCGCGCGAAACCCGCCGCGGCGTCATCCGACCAGAGGATGACGGCCGCGCGCTGTCCGTGCGCGACCGGCTCGAGACGGTGGTCCTCGCGCGTCGACCGCTCGGGGTGGCGAGGCCGAGGCGGTAGCCGTCGAGGACGAGGTCGATGTGGATCGGCCGACCTTCGCTGGGCGTGCGGAACACCTCCTGGAAGCCGGCGCCACGGTAGAAGGCGGCGGTCTGCTCGATCCGGCGGGTGAGCAACACCACCTGTGGGGTCCGGAAGGTGGTCACCCCGTCAACGTACTGTCCGCTCCCGTCGATCGGCGCGCTCTGGGAGTCAGGCGGTGTGGTCGCGGAGGTACCGGCCGAAGTGGGGGACGGTGAAGGCGATCCGGCCACGCTCACCCGAGTAGATGAGGCCCTTCTTCAGCAGCGCGTCGCGCGCGGGTGACAGCGACTGCGGCTTGCGTCCGAGGTGCGCCGCGACGTCGGCGGTGGGCACCGCGTCCACGTCATCCGGCTCGTCGAGGTCGGACGCGACGTCGGCCATGGCCCGCAGGTACTCGCGCTCCCCCGGCGTGGCCCGTTCGAACCGCGACCCGAAGAACCCGACCGCGAGCTCGGCCTCCGCCTCGGCTGCGGCGACGGCGACGTCGTCCGCGGTGATGGGTGAGCGCGGCGCGACATCCCATACCGCCTTGCCGTAGGCCTGGATGAAGTACGGGTACCCGCCGGTGGCCGCGTACATCGCGACCAGCGCGTCGGCGCTGAACTCGGCATCCTCGTCCTCGGCCGGGAGCGACAACGCCGAGTCCGCCGCCGCCCGGTCGAGCCGGTCGATGCGTGCGTAGCGAAAGAGCCTCTCCGAGTAGGACTTCGATGCCGAGAGGACCGCAGGTAGGTGCGGCAGCCCCGCACCGACCACGATGAGCGGGAGCCGGGCCTGGCCGATCTCGTGCGCTGCGGCGCACAGTGCCGACACGTCATCCGGCCCGAGGTCCTGCATCTCGTCGACGAACACGGCGATGCCGCGCCCGGTGTCGGCCGCCATGCCGCCGACGTCGGAGAGCAGCTCGACGAGGTCGATCTCGATGTCGCCGGAGTCGGCCCGGCCGCTCACCGCCGGGACCGTGATGCCCGGGTTCCACCGGTCGCGACCTGTCGCGGCGGAACGCTTTCGTGGTGCCGCCGCACCTGCGCGAGTACGTGCGGCCGGCTCCCGCTGGGCGAACGAGCGCACCACCCCGAGGGCGTGCTCGCCGACGCCACCGGCCGGTCCGAGCTCGCGCACCGCCTGATGAACGGCCGAGGCGAGCGGACGCCGGAGCGACTGGTCGGGCCGGGCCTCGAGCTTGCCCGTGCCCCAGCCGGCGCGTACGGCCGCCGACCGCAACGCGCCGAGCAGCACGGTCTTACCCACGCCGCGCAGGCCGGTGAGCACGATCGACCGCTCGGGCCGGCCGCGGGCCACCCGCTCGAGCACCACGTCGAACGCGTGCAGCTGCTCCTCGCGGCCGGCGAGCTCGGGCGGACGCTGCCCGGCGCCGGGCGCGTACGGGTTACGGATCGGGTCCACGATCGCAGCGTATGGGGCTCTCTAGCGAATCCCCGAGATTTCACGATATCCGCCGATCGTGTCCTCCCAGCCGTCAGATCGAGGCCGCATCCGGTCACCGCGGATCGACCCGCCGGGTCACGACCCACCGGTGCGGTGAGATCGGCCGCGTACGGGCGAACCCGTGGCTCTCGAACGTCGCCATCGGGCCGGTGTGCAGGAACGAGCCGGACACGGTGCGGTCGTCGGTCTCCTCGGGATATCCCTCCACGAGGCCACCGCCGAGACGGGCGATCTCGGCGAGAGCCCCACCGAGCGCGGCGTCGGCGACACCGCGCCTCCGGTGACCCTTGCCGGTGAAGAAGCAGGTGACCCGCCAGTCGGGCAGCTCGGCGAGACCCCGTTCGTAGCGGCGCCGGCTCTTGACCTCCGGCAGCTCGGCCGGCGTGCCGTACTGGCACCAGCCCAGGCAGTCCTCGCCGTCGAGGACGAGGGCGGCGTGGGTGGTGCCGTCGTCCACGCGCCGACGCTTCTCGTCCCGGTTCATCTGCGGCGTCCGCCCCGGACCGAGCTCGACGTGGAAGGCCATGCACCAGCAGCCGCCCCATACCCCGTTGTTGGCCTCGACGAGCCGCACGAAGGCCGGCCAGGTGTCGACGTCGAGGGGCCGAACGGAGAACTGCGTCACGGCCCCGGTCGAGTCGTCGCGGACGGCCATCTGCTCAGGATGCCGCAGGGTGACCAGGTGAGTCAGGGCTCTGAGCGCCTCCGTGAAGGCCCGCCATCGCCGCTCGGGTCACGTTCCGCATCGGCCGGCTCCTGGGGCGCGTTGTGTTGATCGATCGGCGAGCCGCCAGACCGGGAATTGGCCGGTGACCTGCTGCCGGTGGAGCACAGTCGGGCGCGGCCGCCGGCCTCCTGGGCGGGCATTCCCTGTCGGCCGGCCCGGGCCGGAGTAGTCCGCAAGCCTGACCCAGAACCTGGGACCGTCCGTCGCGGATGCCGCTCAGGGCACCTCGGGCGCCGCGTCGCTCGCCGCGACCATCGGCTTGCCGGCCGCGTGCCAGGCACGCATACCGCCGTCGAGGTTGGCCACGTCGTAGCCCTGCTGTGCAAGCCACGGCATGACTCGCTGCACCCGCCCACCGGACCGGCAGGTGACGACCAGCGGGGCGTCCCGGTCGAGGAACGGCGTGAGCTCGTCGAGCCGCGCCGGCAGCTCCGACATCGGGACGTGCACCGCGGTCGGGGCGTGCCCGCGGTCCCACTCGTCCTGTTCGCGGATGTCGAGGATGACGGCGTCGTCGGCGAGGTCGGTGACCGGTACGTCAGGGAAGTCGCTCATGTCGCCCAGCCTGTCACGCAGACCGGGGATCTCGGTCCACGCACTGCCCGGCTACCCGGGCTCGGTCCACGCACTGCCGGGCGCGTGCGATCCGTGGACGGGCCAGAGCCGAGTCGGGGTCACGTACGGCGTACCGGGGCGACGCGGGAGGCGGGAGGCGGGAGGCGGGAGGTGCGCGGGCGTCATCCGCCTGCGGGGAGCCGGACCGGCGGAACCGCGTCACGACCGGGTCGACACGGTCTGCAGGGCATCACGCACCTCACCCATGACCCGGGCCTGCTCGAGCTCGATGCGCTGCTCGAAGTAGTCCATCTGCTCCCGGTGGCGGCGGCGGGCGCGACGTCGCCGATGCTGCTGCACCGCGGCGGCGGTCACCGCAGCGGCCGCCGTGGCGACGAGGAGCGCGAGCGCGGTGACCACGATCTCCCCGGCCGTGACGTCGAGCGCCGAGAACAGGGACCGGCCCGGATCGGACGTCGCCAACCGGTCGGCGCGATCGATGACCAGCTCGGGCAGACGAGTGCCGAACCCCGACGTGACCGCCACCAGCAGCGCGGTCGCCGCCACCCCGGCCACGGCGACCAGACCGCCGCTGGTGACCGGTGCGAGCCGGGCCGCTCGCACCGGTTCGCCCGCCTCTACCGCGTCGCGCCGGTCGTGACGGGCGTCGAGGTGGTGGCTGATCGCGGCGCCCAGCAGGCACACGCCGCACAGCGCGACCAGCCCGACCACGACCAGGTCGGCGTGCTCGGCAAGCCGGCGCACGTAGGGGGCCAGCCGGGTGCCGTAGGGCGTGGGGGTGGAGAGCGGCACCGTGAGCAGCAGCACCCCGACGAGCACCCAGCCGGCTCGATGCCACCACTGCACCCAGGTCGGGGCCCGCCAGGTGAGCACGATGCCCCCGAGCACCATGCACGCGCCGGCGACCGCGAACGCCGCTGTCTGCACCCATGACCCCTTCCACGTCGCGGTGTCGGGCCGGCGGACGTCGTCGGGGCGGTCACGAGCACCTCAGGTGTCGCCCCTGCTGCGATGTCCATCGGCTCCCCGAAGCGTGCCACGCCGGCGACCTGCCGTCGAGGGTGAGAACCGAACCAGTGCGGGCTACTTGAGGAACTTGCTGGTGCGGCGGTCGGCGAGCGGCTTGCCGCCGGTCTGGCAGGTGGCGCAGTACTGCAGCGAGGAGTCGGCGAACGAGACCTCCCGCACGGTGTCGCCACACTCCGGGCACACCTCGCCGGTACGTCCGTGCACCCGCATGCCGGCCCGCTTGGCGTCCTTGAGCTCCTTGGCGGGCTTGCCGGATGCCGCTCGCACGGCTCCCGCGAGCGTCTCCCGCAACGCCGCGTACAGGCGGTCGACCTCATCGTCGCCCAGCCGCGAGGCGATGGCGAACGGCGACAGCCTGGCCACGTTCAGGATCTCGTCGGAGTACGCGTTGCCGACCCCGGCGATCAGCGACTGGTCGCGCAGCAGGCCCTTCACCTGCATCCGATGCGCCGCGAGGATGCCGGCGAACACCTCGCGGGTGAAGCCGTCGGCGAGCGGGTCGGGGCCGAGCGAGGCGACGCCGGGCACCTCCGCGGGCGCGCCGACGAGATAGGCCGCGAGCCGCTTCTTCGTGCCCGCCTCGGTGAGGTCGAAGCCCGAGCCGTCGTCGAAGCGCACCCGCAGCGCGATCGGCGACTTCCCCGGCCGTAGCGTCGTGGCCGACATCTGGTCGGACCAGCGCAGCCACCCGGCCCGGGCCAGGTGGAACACCAGATGCGTTCCGCCACAGTCCAGGTCGACGAACTTGCCGAACCGCGCCACCCCGTCGACCGGCGCACCGACGAGCGCCTGCGGCGGCGGGGTGAAGGTCTTGAGCACGGTGATCGAGCCGAGCTCGACCCCGGTGACGACGAGGCCGGCCGTGCGCTCGCCGAGGAAGTCGACGAGCGCCTGGACCTCGGGCAGCTCGGGCACCTCGCCGACGCTACCGCTCGTCCGGGTCGGGCAGCACGTACTCCGGGGGGTCGTCGACCGGGGGGACCACGGATGCCGCCCGCGCGGCCAGGGTGCGCGCCGGCACCTCCGCCGCCCACAGGTCACGGACCCGGCGGGCGAGGCCGTAGCCGTCGGGCGAGCGCACCACGGGCACCTCCAGCCGCTCGGCCGGCACCGGTTCGACGGCCGGGACCGGCAACGCGTGCGAGAGCACCTGCTCCCCGGCGGACAGCTCGCGGATGGCGATGCCGCGCACGTGGTCGGGCCGTCGCGCGGCGAACTCGGTGTAGAGCCGCGGGTCGTGCTGGCCGTCGTCGCCGACGAGCAGCCAGCGGATGTGCGGGAGGTCGCGAGCCAGCCGGTGCAGCTGGGCGCGCTTGTGCTCCTGGCCCGACCGGAACCACCCGGTGTTGGTCGGGCCCCAGTCGGTGAGCAGCATCGGCCCGGCCGGATAGCCGTTGCGGCGCAGGAACCGGGTGAGCCACGGCGCGGTGTTCCACGCCCCGGTCGACAGGTAGACCACCGGAGCGGTGGGTACGGCGGCGAGCAGCTCGCGATACATCGTGGCCATGCCCGGAACCGGACGGCGGGCACCCTCGGAGCGCACGAAGGTGTTCCACGCCGCGATGAGCGGTCGCGGCAGCGAGGTCGAGAGCACCGTGTCGTCGATGTCGCTGACGATGCCGTGGGTGACGGTGGTGCCGACGACGAGCACCGGCACGTCGATCGGCTCGGCGCGCGGCGAATCGAGGTAGATCCGGTGCCATCCGGGCGCCAGGCCATGGCCGCGGACGACGTGGTCGACGTAACCGCCGCGGTCGGTGCGGGTCGCGATCATCCGCCCGTCCAGCCGGATGGTCACGGGCTCGTCGACCGCGGGGCTACTGACGAACGCCCGCCACCCGCGCGTCTCGAGCTCGACCGCGCGGAGCCGGGCCGCATAGGTGGGCTCGAGCGGTTCGTCCTCGGGGCGCCCGCGGGTCATGATGACCCGTCCGAACACCCGCAGCTGTGCCGTACTGCCGTACCCGGTGAGCGGCACGATCCGGGTGACCCAGCCCCGGCGCGTCAGCAGGTCCGCCTTCCGCTCGTGGTACGCGTCCTCGAGCAGCGCGGCGGCGTGCGGTCGCGGCATGTCGCCGAGCCTAGGCCAGCGTCATCCGGGACGTGCCGGATCGGCCTCGACCACCCCGGAGACCACCTGGTGAGCCAGCACGCGCAGCTTGACATTGCGGTCCTGGGAGATGGCACGGAGCACGTCGAACGCCTCGTGCTCGGGGATGCCGCGCATCGCCATGATGACGCCCTTGGCCTGCTCGATGACCGCGCGGCTCGCCATCGCCTGCTCGAGCTGGCCGGCGAGACGGGCCATGCCGTCGAGCGCGGTGACGGCCACCACCGCGTCGGCGGCCCGGGTGGCGGCGACGCGCACCAGGGTGGCGTCGAACCCGTCGAACGCGCCGGGCGCCCAGCCGTAGCAGTTGACCGCACCGACACACTGCTCGCCGCTGACCAGGGGCACCGCGAGCAGGCTGCGCACACCGTCGTCCCGTACATGGCGGGCGAACTCGGGCCAGCGGTCGTCCTCGACGACCACGTCGTCGACCCGGTTCTCGCGCCGGTTGCGCGCCGCGTCGAGACACGGGCCCTGGTCGATCGCGTACTGCACGGCGTCGACCTCGAGCGTGCGCACCGTCGTGTACGCCGCGGTGTGTGGACGGTTCCCGCCGAGCACCGTCACGCCCACCTCGTCGCACCCGTCGACGTGTCGGCGCACCGCGTGGGCCACCCGCTCGAGGTAGTCGGACAGCTCGTCCATCGACGCGAGCACGCCGCCGATCTCGGCGGACAGCGCCTCGGCGGTGACGAGCGGCCCGGGGAGCGGACGGTCGTCGGCCGACGACCTCGCGCCCACGGTTCCTCTCGTCACGACATCGGAATCTACCGGCCTCGGGTCTGGCCGCCGCCCCCGGCGGGCCCACCAGCTCGGACGACGACCGCCGGAGGGGAGGTGGCGGACCCGTGGCCGGGACCGGTCAGCGGATGCCGGACAGGGCCAGCTCCCAGAGTGCTCCCGCCACCGGACTGAGCGCGCCCCGGCGGCGGATCAGCTCGATGTGCAGCACGTGCTCCGTGACGAGCGGCGCCGTGTTCAGCCCCATGGCCTGGGCCAGCGGCACCAGGGCCTCCGCGACGACCGCCACCCCCATCCCGGCGACTACCAGCGGCAGTACCGCCTCGCGGTGCTCCACGGCGACCACGACATGGCTGCCCGGTGACGCGTCGAGCACCTCGTCGGCCGCCCGGCGTACGCCCGACCCGGTCTGGCCCACGACCAGCCCGGTGCCGGGAAGGGCATCCGGCCGGCACGGCCCCTCGGGCAGCGCGACATCCGACCGCGCCACGATCGCGAAGCCCTGCGTCGTCAGGTGATGCACGTGCAGGTCCCTCGACCGGTACGGGCGGTCGGGCGCGGCGGCGAGACCGATCTCGGCGTCGCCCTCCCGCAGCGTCGCGACGACCTCGGCGATGGTGGTGCGGGCCAGCACCGACGCCTGCGCGCCGGGTCGGGCACGCGCGAGGGCGGCGAGCAGCCCGGGAAGCGGGTCGGCGGCCTGCGACGGGGTGACCGCCACCACGAGATGCCCGCCGTCGCTTCGCCCCCACACGCTCTCGACGGTGGCGCGAGCCAGGTCGAGATCCACGCAGACGGTCCGGGCCGGGCCCACGAGCGCCTCTCCCGCGCTGGTCAGCCGGAGCGAGCGCCCGGTGCGGTGGAACAGCCGCACCCCGAGGTCGCGTTCGAGGGTCTTCAGGCTCTGCGACACCGACGGCTGGGCGAGATGGAGGTGTTCGGCCGCCCGGCGGACGCCGCCGCGATCGACGACGGCGAGGAAGGCGCGCAGCTGCCGGACGTCCACGGAGTCAGTAGGCCCCACCTGAGACTGATAGTCAACACCTATCAGCCCGAGCGGTTTCCGGTCCTTGACCGATCCCTTGTGACCTGAAGCACAATGCGGGATGCCCACCGCAGGGGACGGACCTCCGTCGTGACCGTTCCGCTGCCCGCAGAGTTCCGCTACCGGACGCTGGAGGTCGACGGTGTCGACATCCGTTGCGTCACAGCGGGATCGGGACCGCCGGTGCTCCTGCTCCATGGTTATCCTCAGACGCACCTCATCTGGCACCACGTGGCGCCACGGCTGGCGGCGACCCACACCGTGGTGCTCACCGATCTGCGGGGCTACGGCGACAGCTCCGCTCCGGAATCCACACCCGACCACGCGCCGTACTCCAAGCGGGCGATGGCTCGTGACCAGCTCGGCGTCATGCGGGTGCTCGGGTTCGAGCGGTTCGCCGTCGTGGGCCACGACCGGGGCGGCCGGGTCGGCCACCGGATGGCGCTCGACGCACCCGACGCCGTCTCGGCCCTGGCCGTCGTCGACATCGTGCCCACCCGGCTCGTGTACGAACGCGCCGACGCCGCGTTCGGCACCGCCTACTACCACTGGTTCTTCCTCACCGCGCCGCACCCGCTGCCGGAACGACTCGTCGGCGCCGACCCCGAGTCGTGGGTCACGCTGCGCCTCCAGGCCCGGCATGCCGGCGGACACCCCTTCGACCCGACCGCCGTGGAGGCCTACGTGAACCAGCTCCGAGACCCCGCCCGGGTCCACGCGTCGTGCGAGGACTACCGAGCCGCCGCCACCGTCGACATCGACCACGACGACGCCGACGCCCGCGCCGGACACGTGGTCACCAGCCCGCTGCTCGCCGTCTGGGGCAGACACGGCTTCGTCGG
This sequence comes from Dermatophilaceae bacterium, assembly GCA_051657965.1. GTDB lineage: Bacteria > Actinomycetota > Actinomycetes > Actinomycetales > Dermatophilaceae > JBOFLG01. The sequence continues at coordinate 8,081 of JBOFLR010000115.1, read as the reverse complement.
GCGCGGCTACGACGTGCTCGCGTGCTGGAAGGAGTACGCGTCCGACGTGCGCGGCACCGCGGTCGACAGCAACCACTACGTGCCCGAGGAAGCACCCGATGCGCTCCTCGCGGAGGTCGAGCCGTTCCTCGAGGAGGTCGCCGCGTGAGTACGGCGACCAGCCTGTCGGGGCGCCCGGCCGCCGTCCACGCCACCACCGGGCCGCAGTCGCGCACCCGCACCTACCGGGTGGCCGCCATCCCGGGTGACGGCATCGGGCGGGAGGTGCTGCCGGCCGCGCTGCGGGTGCTCGACGTCGCCGCCGGCCGGTCCGGGTTCGCCCTCGAGCTCGACCACCTCGACTGGTCGTGCGAGCGTTACCTCGCCACCGGCGCGATGATGCCCGACGACGGGCTCGAGCAGGTGGGCGGCCACGACGCGTTGCTGCTCGGTGCGGTCGGCGACCCCGGTGTGCCCGACCACGTGTCGCTCTGGGGTCTGCTCGTCCCGATCCGGCGCTCGTTCCGCCTCTACGCCAACGTGCGGCCGGCCCGCAGCCTGGCCGGGGTCCCGACGCCCGTGCACGTCGAGCCCGACCGGCCGGTCGACCTCGTCGTCGTGCGGGAGAACGTCGAGGGCGAGTACTCACAGATCGGAGGACGGCTCAACGCGGGCTTCCCCGACGAGATGGCCGTGCAGGAGGCCATCTTCACCCGGGCCGGGGTGGAGCGCATCGCCCGGCACGCGTTCTCGCTCGCCGAGCAGCGGCGTGGGCACCTGGTCTCGGCCACCAAGTCGAACGGCATCGTCCACACCATGCCGTTCTGGGACGAGCTGGTGGGCGAGCAGTCGGTGCAGCACCCCGGGGTCACCTGGCGCTCGGAGCACCTCGACGCTCTGGCTGCCAAGCTCGTGCTCGACCCGGCCGCCTTCGACGTCATCGTCGCGTCCAACCTTTTCGGCGACGTGCTCAGCGACCTCACCGCCGCCCTCGTCGGCGGTCTCGGGCTCGCGGCGTCGGCCAACCTCGATCCGACTCGCCGTCATCCGAGCCTGTTCGAACCCGTGCACGGCTCGGCCCCCGACATCGCCGGGAAGGGCACCGCCAACCCGGTCGGTGCGATCTGGGCGGCGTCGCTCATGCTCGACCACCTCGGCGAGGCGGATGCCGGGCGGCGTGTGCTCGGTGCCGTCGAGGCGGTGCTCGCCCGCACCGACATCCGCACGCCCGACCTCGGCGGTGATGCCTCGACCGAGCAGTTCACCGAGGCGGTCGTCGCCGCCCTCACCGAGGAGACCGCCGCGTGAGCCGGTCTCCCCTCAGACGCACGACGCGGTACCCAGCCAGGCCCTCGGGCCCACCACAAGGAAGTGAGCAGGTCATGCCCTCCATCACCGCAGAGCCGGTCGTCCATCGGACACCCGGCTCCAGCTCGCGCCGGCACCGGCGCCTGTCCCGCACCGCCGCACTGGCGACCCTGACCGTCGCCCTCGCCGGCTGCGGAGCCATCGAGTCCCGTGACGACGAAGGCGGCGACGCCGGCTCCGACTACCCGACGAAGGAGATCACCATGGTGGTCCCGTTCTCGGCCGGCGGCCCCACCGACACCGTCACGCGGCTGGTCGCCGAGCCGATGAGCAAGACCCTCGGCCAGCAGATCGTCGTGCAGAACGTCGAAGGTGCCGGTGGCACGGTGGCCTCGGGTCAGGTCGCGGCCGCCCCGGGCGACGGCTATCAGCTGCTCGTTCACCACATCGGCATGTCGACCGCCCCCTCGCTCTACCCCGACCTGCCCTATAAGCCCGAGGAGGACTTCGCCACCATCGGACGCATCACCGACGTGCCGATGACGATCGTCGCGAAGAAGGGGCTCGCCCCGAACACGCTCCAGGAGCTCGTCGCCTACATCAAGGCGAACCCGGGCAAGGTCACCATCGCCAACGCCGGCGTGGGCGCGGCCTCCCAGCTGTGCGGCCTGCTCATCGAGCAGGCGGTCGGGGTCGACCTCACCGAGGTCCCCTACAAGGGAACCGGCCCGGCGCTCACCGACCTGGTCGGCGGCCAGGTCGACATGATGTGCGACCAGACCACGAACACCACCAGTCAGATCACGGCCAAGAAGGTCAAGGGCTACGCGGTGACCACCGACGAGCGGGTCGACGTGCTGCCCGACCTGCCCACCACCACCGAGGCCGGCCTCCCCGACGTGTCGGTGTCGGTGTGGCACGGGATGTACGCACCGAAGGGCACCCCGGACGACGTGGTGAAGAAGCTCACCGACGCCCTCGCCGCCGCGCTGAAGGACCAGAAGGTCGTCGACGAGATGGCCAAGCTCGGCACCGCACCGGTGCCGGCCGAGGAGGTCACCCCGGAGGCGCACACCACGCAGCTCACCGAGCAGATCGCCTTCTGGAAGCCGAAGATCGAGGCCGCGGGCATCAAGGCCGGCGGATGACGAACGCCTCACCTCCGGCGCCGTCGGCGTCGGCCGGCCCGGTCGGCACCGCCCCCGCCTCGGCGGCGTCGGCGTCATCCGAACGGTTCCGGGACGTCGTCGCCGGCGTCGTGTTCGTGGGCTTCGGCGGTGCGTTCGCCGTCGGCGCCCTCGGATACGACCTCGGCACGACGCTCGAGCCGGGGCCGGGGTACTACCCCTTGGCTCTCGGCGGTCTGCTCACCGTGCTCGGGCTGGCCGTCGTGGTGAAGGGCCTGCTCGGCAGGGGCCAGCAGGCCCTCGACTCCCCGGTCGCCGGGCCCGTTCCCACGGGTCCGGCGACCGGCCGGCCGGTCTCCTCCGACACCGTGCCGGGCGCCCCGGTGCCCGGTGAGCCGCGGCCCGGCGGCGGTGACACGCCGTCGGCATCCGCGACGGACGCGGGCACGACGATCGACACCGAGGACCTCGACGACGCCCGCGGACGTGTGCCGTGGGTGGCTGCCGTCCTCGTCATCGGGGCGATCATCGGGTTCGCGTTCTCCGTGCGCACCCTCGGCCTGGTGCCGGCCGTCTTCGGCTGCGCGTTCGTCTCGGCGCTGGCCGGCTACCGGTGGCGGGTGCACGCAGCCCTCGCCGTGGCGGCGGTCCTCACCGCGCTCTGTTACCTCATCTTCGTCCTGCTGCTCCAGCTCCGGATCCCGGAGTTCGGCACGCTCTTCACCGGATAGGCGACGTCAGCCCCATGGACTGGAGCAACATCCAGCTCGGACTCGAGTCCGCGCTCACCCCCACCAACGTGCTCGTCTGCCTCATCGGGGTGGCCATCGGAACCGCGGTCGGGGTCCTCCCCGGCATCGGGCCCACCGCGACCATCGCGCTGCTGCTGCCGATCACCTTCAACTTCGAGCCCGCGGCGTCGATCATCATGCTCGCGGGCATCTACTACGGCGCCCAGTACGGCGGCTCGACCAGCGCCATCCTGCTCAACGTGCCCGGCGAGACCTCCGCCGCGGTCACCGCCATCGACGGCTATCAGATGGCTCGCCGCGGGCGGGCCGGCAAGGCCCTGGCCACCGCCGCCCTCGGCTCGTTCTTCGCCGGCACCGTCGGTACCGTCGTGCTCTTCTTCCTCGGACCCCCGCTCGCGGAGGTGGCGCTGAGGTTCGGTCCGCCCGAGTACTTCGCTCTCGTCGTGCTCGGGCTGATCGCCTCCATCGCCCTCGCCAGCGGGTCGCTGCTCAAGGCGGTCGCGATGATCGTGCTCGGGCTGCTGCTGGGCACGATCGGCCAGGACCTCTACACCGGGACACCGCGGTTCACCTTCGGGCTGCGCGAGCTGTTCGCCGGGCTCAACTTCGTCGCGATCGCGGTCGGGGTCTTCGGCGTGGCCGAAATCCTCCGCAACCTCGAGGGCGACGGGCTCACCCGGCGAGCGGTCCGCAAGGTCGAAGGGCTCTGGCTGAACCGCGACGAGCGGCGCCAGATCCGCTTCCCGGTGTTGCGCGGAACCGCTCTCGGGTCGGCGCTCGGCATCCTGCCCGGTGGCGGCCACGTGCTCGCCTCGTTCGGGGCGTACTCGGTCGAGAAGCGGCTCTCGAAGCGCCCCGAGACCTTCGGGCGCGGCGCCATCGAGGGCGTGGCCGGGCCGGAGTCGGCGAACAACGCGGCCGCGCAGACCTCGTTCATCCCGCTGCTCACGCTCGGCCTGCCGGCCCACCCGGTGATGGCGCTGCTGCTCGGTGCGCTCATCATCCAGGGCATCGTCCCGGGGCCGACCCTGTTCGAGGCCGAGCCCACGCTGGTCTGGGGTCTCATCGTGTCGATGTTCGTCGGCAACGTGCTGCTGGTGCTGCTCAACCTGCCGCTGATCGGCATCTGGGTGCGCATGCTGCGGGTGCCCTACCGGTGGCTGTTCCCGGCGATCATCTCGTTCTCGGCGGTCGGCTGCTTCTCGATCGGCCTCAACGCGTACGACGTGCTGGCCGTAGCGTTCTTCGGAGCGCTCGGCTACCTGCTCATCCGGGTCGGCTGCGAGCCTGCACCACTGCTGCTCGGCTTCGTGCTCGGGCCGCTGCTCGAGGAGAACCTGCGCCGCTCGCTCATCATCTCGCAGGGCGACCCGAGCGTCTTCGTCACCCGGCCCTTGTCGCTGGTACTGCTGGTGCTGGCGGTGGCCGCCGTGGCGGTCGCGGTGCTCCCGTCGATCCGCCGCACACGCGAGGTGGTGTTCGCCGAGGACGAGGGGTAGGAGGGCCGGTGACCAGCCGTCGTCCCGCTCCACGCCGCGGCGGCGTGGTCGGGCCAGGCGAGGTGTCGACGCGGTGGCGCAGCGGTGGCGGCGGATGACGTGAACGGCACCTTCCGCAAGGACGCACGCGGGGCCCCACCGGGCTACCCCGCGTGGGAGGCTGCCGGGCTGCGCTGGCTGGGCGCGGCGGGCGGCGGCGCCGTGGTCGAGGTGGTCGACGTCAGCGACGGCCACCTCGACCTCGTGCGTCTCGACGCCGGCTCACCTACTCCCGACGCGGCCGAGCACCTCGGGCGGGCGCTCGCCGTCATCCATGCCGCGGGGGCGCCGGCCTTCGGCTCCCCACCCGACGGCTGGTCGGGCGACGGATGGCTCGGCCCCACGAGTGGACCGCTGCCGCTCGTCCTCGGTGCGTGGCGGTCGTGGGGTGAGTTCGCCGCGGAGGGGCGGGTGGCCCCGCTCGTGCGGCTGGCTCGCGACCGCGGGGTGTTCTCGGCGGATGACGCGGCGCATCTCGACCGGTTCGCGCAGACCCTCGCCGGCGGGCGGTACGACACCGGCGACGCACCGGCCCGGTTGCACGGCGACCTCTGGTCGGGGAATGTCGTGTGGACGGCATCCGGGGCGGTGCTCATCGACCCCGCGGCCCACGGCGGGCACCGCGAGGCCGACCTGGCGATGCTCGCGCTGTTCGGTCTCCCCCACCTCGACCGCGTGCTGGCGACCTACGACGAGGCGTTCCCCCTGGTCGGCGGCTGGCGCGAACGGGCCGCACTGCATCAGGTGCACCCGCTGCTCGTGCACGCCGTGCTGTTCGGCGGTGCCTACGGTGTCCAGGCCGTGCGGGCGGCGAGCCGGTACTGCTGAAGTCGCCCCGAGGCTCGTCGAGGTGACGTCGTGACGCCGCGGCACGGCGGCACGGCGGCACGGCGGCACGGCGGCACGGCGGCACGGCGGCACGGCGGCACGGCGGCACGGCGGCACGGCGGATCCCAGACACGTGGGAGACGTGATGGCGGCGCGGCCCTCGCTGCCTGGATGCCGCTGTGGTGCGTCGTGTCGTCACGCTCGCAGGATCAGCTGCAGGCCGGCGCGGAGGTCCTCGAGCGGATCGTCCTGCCATCGCTGCGCGGTGCGCCGGATCGACGGGTGCTGGTGGGCGTCGCTCACCGACAGCAGGCCGGTCCAGAACGCCTCCTCCCCCGTGCCGGGCTGCTGCACCGCCCAACCGATGAGCAGGCTCACCGCGGAGCGCACGGTGTCGACCGCACGGTCGTCGTCGATGCCGGCGTCGGACAGCGCACCGAGGATGGACTCGACGACGCCGGCGACCGCCGCGGTGTGCGGGCCGTCGACGAGCACGGCGACCAGGCCCGAGTAGGCGGTGAGCCGGCGTCCGAGTTCCACGACGAGAGACTCCATGCCGGCGTCGAGAGTGGACCGGTCCGGCTCGGGCAGGTCGGCGAGCGCCCGATCGAGCAGCGCACCGAGGATGGCGTCCTTGCTCGCGAAGTGGCGGTAGACGGCCGTCGGGTCGGCTCCGAGGTCGGCGGCCAGCTTTCGCAGGGAGAAGGAGGCGACGCCGTGGCTCTCGACCAGCCGGGCGGTGGCATCGAGGATCGTCGCGCGGCTCAGGCTGCCTCGCGCTCGGCGTGACCCGGATCGCGCGGCATTGACCATGCGGCCACTCTAGCCCTACGCTGTTGTCAACAGCGTTGACTATAGGAGGCACCATGGATGTCGTCGTCATCGGTGCAGGCCTCGCCGGCCTGACCGCCGCCCGACACCTGCACCGCGCCGGAGCCACCGTGATCGTGCTCGAGGCGTCACCACGCATCGGGGGGCGGGTCCGCGACCACCGGTCCGGGTCGCACGCTCTCGAACTCGGGGCGCAGTGGGTCGGGCGATCGCACCGCCACGTGATGGCACTGGTCGAAGAGTCAGGTGCGACTCTCATCCCGGGCCAGCGCGAGGGTGGCGACGGGCTGTTCCTGCTGAGAGGAGAGCGGCGGCGCTATCGCGGTCGCATGCCCGCCGACATCGCCTCGCGACCCTCGGTCGCCGCGGTGCTGGCCGACGCAGGACGACTGGCTCGCCAGGCCGAGGCTCAGGGCCCGGAGTACCTCCGGTACCGGGATTCCACGGCAGCCGACTGGATCCGCGAGAAGGTCGAGGACCCGACGATCGCCGAGATACTGCGCTTCATCATCGGAAGCGAGCTGTGCGCCGAACCCGGTGAGGTGTCGGCACTCGTTCTCGCACAGCTCGATGCCGGCTACTTCCACGGCGACACGTTTCTCCAGGGGCACGAGTCACTCCGCATCGAGGACGGGCCGCTGACCCTCGTCGACCACCTGCGATCGGGGCTGCCCGACGGCGCGGTGCGGCTCGGCTGTCGCGCACACCGGATCACCGCCGAAGGGGATGCGGTGGCTGTGCAGACCGACGACCAGACTCTTCGCGCAACCGCGTGCGTCCTCGCGGTGCCGTTGCCGCTGATCCCGCGCATCGCCATCGAGCCGGCCCTGCCCGGGCCCGTGGACCAGGCGCTGCAGCGAGCGCCGATGGGATCCGTCATCAAGGTGGCGGTCACCTACCGTCGCGCGTTCTGGCGCGACGACGGGCTGTCGGGCTTCGTCGTCGCTGACGGGCGGCCCTGGCGCATGATCGTCGACAGCTCGCCGTCGGGTGACGAGACTGCGGCCCTGACCGGTTTCGTGACCGGCGCGGCGGCCCGCGACCTGTCGCCGATGCCGCCCGCCGACCGGGCGGCGCTACTCGTCGACGCCCTCGCTCGCATCTTTGGACCGGCTGCCAGGAAGGTGGAGGGTGTGCACCAGGCCGACTGGCTCGCCGAGCCCTTCATGCGAGGGGGCTACGGTCCGCTGCCCGTCCCTGGAGCGACCGACGTGGCCGGGATGGACGGTGTCCCGGAGCGCATCGTCATGGCTGCATCCGATCTCGCCCAGGAGAATCCGGGATACATGGACGGCGCGGTGGAGAGCGGCCGGACGGCTGCGGACGTCGTGCTGGACCGTCTCGGGGGCGGACTACGGTGATCGAGGTGAACGCGTCGCGTCGACCGCCGGGTGACCGCGCATGGTCGCCGCCGACGAGCCGGCGCAAGGACGCGACTGTGGCGTCAGTGGCTCACGGGCAGGCGCACGGCATCCGGTCACATCTCGGGCAGCCGGAGGCGTAGCGCTCGACGGCGGCGGTGAGGTCGACGCCCTGCTGGTTGGCGAGCGAGGCCACCCAGGCGAGCACGTCGGCGAACTCGTGCTCCTGCTCGGCCCGGGTGCCCTTGCGCACCGCCTGCGCCAGCTCGCCGAGCTCCTCGGCGAGCCAGGCGACCGTGCTCGGCACGCCACGGGCCCGGTCGCGCTCGCCGTAGGTGCGCTCGATGACGTCCTGCA
>JBOFLR010000114.1:0-3685 GCA_051657965.1 Dermatophilaceae bacterium | reverse complement strand
GAGCGCTCGGCTCAGCGCTCCTCGGTGCCTGCGATGAATGCCTCGAGGCGGGCGCGGCCGATGTCGTCGGGGCGCTGCTCCGGCGGCGACTTCATCAGGTAGCTCGACGCCGACAGCAGCGCGCCGCCGACCCCGCGGTCCTTGGCGATCTTCGCCGCGCGGATGGCGTCGATGATGATGCCCGCCGAGTTGGGCGAGTCCCACACCTCGAGCTTGTACTCGAGGTTGAGCGGCACGTCGCCGAACGCGCGGCCCTCGAGGCGCACGTACGCCCACTTGCGGTCGTCGAGCCACGCGACGTAGTCGGACGGGCCGATGTGCACGTTGCGGTCGTCGATCTTCCCGGCGAGCGAGCCGGTGAGGTTCGAGGTCACCGCCTGGGTCTTGGAAATCTTCTTGGACTCCAGGCGCTCACGTTCGAGCATGTTCTTGAAGTCCATGTTGCCGCCGACGTTGAGCTGGTAGGTGCGGTCCAGCTGCACGCCGCGGTCCTCGAAGAGCTTGGCCATGACCCGGTGGGTGATCGTCGCGCCGACCTGGCTCTTGATGTCGTCGCCGATGACCGGGACACCGGCCGCCTCGAACTTCGCGGCCCACTCGGGGTCGGAGGCGATGAACACCGGCAGCGCGTTGACGAAGGCGACGCCGGCGTCGATCGCGCACTGGGCGTAGAACTTGTCGGCCTCCTCCGACCCCACCGGCAGGTAGGACACGAGCACGTCGACCTCGGCGTCGCGCAGCGCCGCGACGACGTCGACCGGCTCGGCCGCGGACTCGTCGATCGTCATCCGGTAGTACTTGCCGATCCCGTCGAGGGTGTGCCCACGCTGGACGACGACACCGGTGGTGGGTACCTCGGCGATCTTGATCGTGTTGTTCTCGGAGGCGTTGATCGCCTCGGCGAGGTCCTTGCCGACCTTCTTGTCGTCGACGTCGAACGCGGCGACGAACTCGACGTCGCGCACGTGGTAGTCGCCGAAGCTGACGTGCATGAGGCCGGGGACCGTGGTGGCCGGGTCGGCGTCGCGGTAGTAGTGCACGCCCTGGACGAGCGAGGACGCGCAGTTGCCGACGCCGACGATGGCGACGCGAATGGAACTCATCGTGGTGCTCCTGGTGGTGGTCGGGAACGGGACAGGCGGATGACGGTGCGCCCGGTGTCGGCGCACCGCTCTCCTACGGCTGAGGGCCGGGGTCGTCGGGATGACGCCGTTCGGCGTCGATGAGCTCGCTGAGCCACCGCACCTCGCGCTCGGTGCGGTCCTCGCCGTGCTGCTGGAGGGCCGCGGTGTAGGCGTCGAGCCGTTCGCGGCGGCGGCGGGAGCGCTCGCGGACCCGCTCGAGGTCGTCCTCGAGGCGGGAACGCCGCCCCTCGAGGATGCGGATGCGCACCTCGCGCTCGGTCCGGGCGAAGAACGCGAACCGCACGTCGAACCCGTCGTCCTCCCAGCACGAGGCGTCGGAGCGGGCGACGAGGTCGGCGAAGTGCTCCTTGCCGCCGGCGGTCAGCTCGTACACGACGCGCGGGCGGCGCCCGGTGGGCCGCGGCCCGTCGGCGTTCTCCGCGATGAGACCGCGTTCGAGTAAGCCACGCAGGGCCGGGTAGAGCGTGCCGTAGGAGAGTGCGCGGAACGGACCCAGCGCCGAGTTCAGCCGCCGCCTCAGGTCGTACCCGTGGGTCGGGCCCTCGTGGAGCAGGCCGAGCACTGCGAACTCCAGCAGCTGGGCGCGGCGGGTGACCACGGGGCACCTCCTCTGGGGTCGACGGTCGACGCCGGATAGCAGGCGGCCTGACCGGATGACGCGGCCCGGCCAAGCCGTAGGACGAGCGGCGACCGTAACACAGCGATATATCTGCACGATATATCGGGGTGCAAGTAGTGTCGGCCGCGGGCACGGATGTCGGGCGCCCACCGTTTCGCCTCGTAGCGGCTCCCCGGGCCATACTGGCCAGTGCACCGGTGTCGCTCACGTCGTTCGGCGTGACCCACGAACCCCGCGACCACCACCGAGCAGAAGGCAGCATGAGCCAGGCAGCGCCCCGCACCCGTGCCGAGGCCGGCACCCGAGCCGACCGGCCGTCGTCCGGTCGCGCCAGGACCGGTGGCTTCCGGCGTCCGTCGTGGCGGACCTGGCTACGGCGAGCCGGGTGGGCCGCGCTCGTCTGCTTGCTTCTCGGCATCATCGGCATCGGGGTCGCCTACGCGCTGATCGATGTTCCCGACGCCAACGAGAGCGCCACGGCCGAAGCCTCGATCGTGTACTTCGCCGACGGCAAGACCGAGATGGCCCGGCTGTCAGACCCCGAGGGAAACCGGGAGTCGGTCGAGCTGCGCCGGGTTCCCGAGCATGTGCAGAACGCGTTCCTCGCCGCCGAGGACAAGGACTTCTACGAGAACAGCGGTGTCTCGCCTACGGGTATTGCACGAGCGGTCTGGGTGGCGGTCAAAGGAGGCGAGGCCACCCAGGGCGGGTCGACCATCACCCAGCAGTACGTCAAGAACTACTTCCTCACGTCCGACCGCACCATCCAACGCAAGGCGCGCGAGATCCTGCTCGCGGTCAAGATCGGTCGGGAGCAGTCGAAGCAGGAGATCCTGCAGAACTACCTCAACACCATCTACTTCGGCCGCGGGGCGTACGGCATCCAGACGGCGAGCAAGGCTTACTTCGGCAAGGACGTCTCGACGCTCACCCCGGCCGAGGGCGCGTTCCTCGCCACCGTGATCCGCGGGCCCTCGCTCTACGACCCCGGCATCGGCGAGGCGCAGGCGGCGAACGCCGAGGAGCGGTCGGGCTTCATCCTCGACGCCATGGCCCGCGAGGGCTGGCTGACGTCCGACGAGCGAACCGCGGCGGTGTTCCCCGTGAAGGCGTTCAAGCCCTACAAGCCTCGCTCGCAGGGTGGCGTCATCGGGTACGTCGTCGACGTGGTGAAGAAGGAGCTGGTGAACAAGCACAAGCTCACCGACAACGACATCCAGCGCGGCGGTCTGCGGGTGGTCTCGACCATCGACCTCGCCAAGCAGCGAGCAGCCACCGACGCCATCGGCAAGCAGCGGCCGAAGGAGAAGGACATCCACGCCGGGCTGGTGTCGATCACCCCGGGGGACGGTGCCGTGGTGGCGCTCTACGGCGGCCGCGACTTCGCCACCCGCCCGCAGAACAGTGCCACCCAGGACAAGATGCAGGCCGGATCGACGTTCAAGATCTTCACTCTCATCGCGGCCCTGCAGAGCGAGGAGATCAGCCTGCGCTCCAGGTTCGACGGCGAGAGCCCGCAGTTCTTCGACGAGTTCGCCAGCGCCGACGGCGCCACCGAGAACGAACGGCGCGGCCGCGTGAAGAACTTCGGTGACGAGTCCTACGGCCGGATCAACGTCCTCAGGGCCACCGAGGACTCGGTCAACACCGTGTACGCCCAGATGAACATCGACACCGGCCCCGAGAAGGCCAAGAAGGCGGCCGAGGACGCCGGGGTGCGCAGCAAGCTCGAGGACAACATGGCCAACGTGCTCGGCACCGACTACGTCACCGTCATGGACATGGCCAACGCCTACGCCACCATCGCCGCGCAGGGAGTGCGCGCGGAGCCCTACCTGGTCAAGCAGATCCGGTTCCCCGACGCCAACCGCGCACCGGCCATCGACGTCGTGCCGCGCACCGACCAGGTCTTCGACCGCGA
>JBOFLR010000113.1:0-1644 GCA_051657965.1 Dermatophilaceae bacterium | reverse complement strand
CACCGGCCTCCCGCTGACCAGCGGACGGCACTCCGGATGCCGGCTGCGGTTCGGCAGCGACGGCCGGCTCTACGTCGCCACCGGCGACGCCGCGGTGGGCACCACCCCGCAGAGCCTGGGCTCGCTCGGCGGCAAGGTGTTGCGGGTGAATTGGGACGGCAGCGTCCCGTCGGACAACCCGTTCGTGTCCCGCGGCGGTGCCGCGCGCTACGTGTGGAGCTACGGTCACCGCAACCTCCAGGGCCTGACCCTGCGACCGGGCACGAGCGAGCTCTGGACGGCCGAGCACGGGCCCAGCCGCGACGACGAGGTCAACTGGGTCGTCCGCGGCGCCAACTACGGCTGGGACCCGGTGCCCGGCTACGACGAGTCGCGTCCGATGACCGACCTGGCCAAGTTCCCGGCCGCACGCGCCGCGATGTGGTCCTCGGGTGCGCCGACCGTGGCCACCGGCGGCACCGCCTTCCTGTCCGCTCCCGAGTGGGGAGCATGGCGCGGCGCCCTGGCCGTCGCGCTGCTCAAGGACCAGGGCGTGCTGCTGATGCGGATGAACCCCACGCTGTCGCCGAGCCGCGTGGTGCAGACCACCCGACTGCCGCAGGCGGAGGGCCTGGGCCGCATCCGCACCGTGCAGCAGGGTCCGGACGGTGCACTGTGGCTCACGACGTCGAACGGCACCGACGATCGCATCGTGCGCGTCGCCCCGGTCGCCGCCACCCCGACCCTGGATGCCGGCGAGCTCGTGTCGTCATCCGGGGTCACCCTTGCCCGCACCGGCAGTGAGGTGACCACGTTCGTGCGCAGCACCGGCGACCAGGTGTTCCTGCGCCGCAGCGCAGACGACGGCCGGTCCTGGGCCGGCTGGGCGGCCGCGGGGGTCACGTCGACCACCGCTCCCTCGGCGACGTCGTCGGCATCCGGGAGGGTCGACCTGGTCACCCGGTCCGCCTCGGGGTCGGTCGTCCACTCCTGGTTCCGTGGCGGCCGGCGGCTGGGGTCCACCGACCTCGGGGGCGACGTGCTCGCCCAGCACGCCAGCTCGCCCGGCGACGGCACGCTCGACGTGTTCGCCGTGGCGCCGAACGGTGTCGGCTACCGCCGGCACTGGGACGGCCGCCGCTGGGGGCCTTGGACGGCGGTCGGCGGCGAGTTCACCTCGGGGCTGTCGGCGTCGGCCGATCCAGGCCGAGGGACCACCGTGGTCACCGGGCGCGGCACCGACGGCAACACCTGGGAGCGCACGTTCACCCCCGGCGGCACCAGCGGCAGGTGGGCGACGCGGGCCGACGGCCTGTCCGGCTGGTCCGACCGTGCCCAGGGCGACACCTGGCCCGGCCGCGCCCGGCTCTCGGTGGGCCGAGGTCCGGACGGCAGCGCGGTGGTGCAGCGCGGCGCGCTGTTCGTGGCGACCACGGCGGTGTGGACATCGGCGGGCGACCTCGTGTCACGCTCCGACGGCTCGTTCCTGCTCGCCGGGCGCGGCAGCGACGGTGCGCTGTGGATCACGGGCGGCGGGCCGTCGAGCTACTCCAGCGTGTCGCTCGGCGGCATCGTCCGCTGACAGTGACGATGACGGTGGTGTGCCCCGCGGTCTTCTCCGTCCGAACGTGGGTGAACATCGTCGCCTTGACGACGATGTTCACC
>JBOFLR010000112.1:0-5822 GCA_051657965.1 Dermatophilaceae bacterium | reverse complement strand
GCCGGCGAGCTGCCGCACCCAGGGCCAGCGCCCGAGAAGTGAGTTGCGGCCTGGTGGTGCGACCCACTGCGATGAGGGAATGACGACAACGCTGAGCACACCACGAGTCGACCACCTCGGCGAGGTCGTGCGGGCGCTGCGGGAGTGGCAGCGGAGCGGGTCACCGGTGCAGCTTCATCCGGGAGACCTCGGCTGGTACTGGCGGCTCGGGGCCCCGGCCACCGCTGCGGCGCTTCGCGTCTGGAGCACCGACGGCAACGCCGTGGCCGTCGGGCTCCTCGACGGCCCGACCCTGCTCCGGCTGGCCTTCGCGCCGGATGCCGAGCACGACGCGGTTCTCGCGCGACAGCTGGTCGCCGACGTCGGGTCGCCGGAGCGCGGCGTGCTGCCACGGGGTGAGGCGGCGGTGGAGCTACCGGTCGGGGCGCTGGCACACGACCTGCTCGGGGAGGCCGGATGGGCGCTCGACGAGCCCTGGACGGTGCTGCGGCGCGACCTCACCGAGCCGGTCGACGACCCTGGGACTCGCACCGAGACAGTCGAGTCGGAGCAGGCCCGGGCCTGGGCCGAGGTGCACCGTGCCGCGTTCGACGCAGGCACCTCCCTGACCGACGAGACGGTCCACCTCCGCTGGCTCGCCATGGCCGGCGGGCTGCCGTACGCCGACGCCCGCAGCCTGGCCGCCCACGACGATGCGGGCCGGGTGGTCGCCGTGGCCACGGTGTGGTCGGCGGGTCGAGGGCGGTACGGCGTGCTCGAGCCGTTGGGCGTGCACCCGGACCACCGCGGCCACGGGTACGGCCGCGCCATCGCCACTGCCGCGGCGAGCGCGTTGCGCGAGCTGGGCTCCTCGGACGCGGTGGTCTGCACACCCGCCTCCAACGTCGGTGCCGTGGCCACCTATCTCGCAGCCGGTTTCGAGCAGATCGCCGAGCGACGCGACCGCCGGCGCGGCCCGGTCCAGCTCGCCGATCAACCGTGACCGGTTGCCTCGTCGACCGGTTCGCGGCGCCTCGGCGTCGAACGACAGACCGGTCTCGGTCGGCGCTCTCTCCTGCGAGCGGGTGCGTCGACAAATGAGCCGCGACGTGCGCCTTCGCCTCACTTATCGCGCAAGTGAGGCTAGGGCTCTGGCACCTGTCGCCGGGTGCGAGGTCTTCCCTGACGAGACTCTGTCGGGAGCGCGGCGCCTCGCGGTGCCGCAAGGGTGCAGGACTCCTCGCCAGCGGCCACGATCAGTGCGTCCGCGGGAAGACTCGCACCTCGGCGTCGTGCCCGTTGCCGAAGAGCTTGGCGTCGCAGGTGTAGAGCGGCACGCCGAGTGCCTCGGCCAGCGCAAGGTACGACGCGTCGTAGCACGTGAACTGGTGCCGCAGGTCCCACATTCGATCCGCAAATGGTGCCAGCTCGTGACGGGCGATCGTGAAGGTGGGGTGGTCGCGGCGGGCCTCCTCGGCGGCATCCGCCTCGAGCTTGCGCCCGAGCACCAGGCCCCGCAGCACGGAGAGCACCTCGATGTCGAGCAGGTGTGGCGCGGCTATCTCACCGGTGAGCGTGTCGAGCAGGTCGGGATGTGCCGCACGCCCGACCAGCGCCTCGACCATCGCCGAGGCGTCGACGACGATCACCGGCGGCCGGCTCGCACCTCGGCGACGATCTCGTCGGAGGTCGGCCCGTTGGTCCGGTCACGGGCTCTGAGTCTGGCGACGATCTGTGCGTTGGTCGGGCGCGACGCGATCTTCGCCAGCTCGGCGTTCACGTACGCGGAGAGCGACTTGCCCTCGACTGCCGCACGTTCCTTCAACGTCTCCGCCACCTCGTCGGCGACATCGCGAATGTACAACGTGGTCATGACTCAAACGCTAGCACAGTGCAAGCAGGCTTGCATGCCTGATAGGCGAGCGTTGCAGCGCGAGGTCAGGCCTTCGTCAGCTTCTCGGCGAGCATGACGAGGATGCCGCTCGGCCCGCGCACGTAGGTGAGCCGGTAGACGTCGCCGTAGGTGGCCACGCCACGCAGCGGGCGGCATCCGTGCCGGGCGGCGATCTCGAGAGCCGCGTCGAGGTCGTCGACCGAGAACGCGACCCGGTGCATGCCGATCTCGTTCGGACGAGTCGGCTCGGTCTCGATCGCGTCGGGGTGGAGGTATTCGAACAGCTCGAGCCGGCCGTGGCCGTCGGGGGTCTGGAGCATGGCGATCTTCACGTGGTTGCCGTCGAGGCCGACGGCGGTGTCGGCCCACTCCCCGCTGACCGTGTCGCGGCCCAGCACGGTGAGACCGAGGTCGGTGAAGAAGGCGATCGCGGCGTCGATGTCGCGCACGGCGATACCGACGTTCTCGAGTCTGATAGACATGCCGGCGCACGCTACCGAGTGGGAGAGTCGATTGCTGAGCGTGATGCTCGCCGGTGGGGCCGCTCTGGTCGTCTCGCTGCTCGGTACGCCGGCGTTCACCCGGTTCCTGGTCCGGCGCGGCTACGGCCAGCCGATCCACGACGACCTCGCCCTGCACCACGTCAAGCGCGGCAAGCCGACCATGGGCGGTGTCGTGATCATCGCGGCGACGCTGGCCGGCTACCTGGGTTCACACGCGGTCGTCGCCGTCCTGGATGCCGGCGGCCTGGACGGGGTGACCGGCGTGACCGGGGTGACCGCTCGCGGCGTCTCCGTCGGCGGGGTTCTCGTGCTCGTGCTGCTCGTCGGGCTCGGTCTGGTCGGCTTCGTCGACGACTACACCAAGATCCGGAACGAGCGCAGCCTCGGGCTGACGTCGCGGCAGAAGCTCGCAGGGCAGGCGCTGGTGACAGTCGTCTTCGCCGCGCTCGCGCTGTGGACCACCGACAGTGACGGGCGCGCACCGGCA
Source organism: Dermatophilaceae bacterium (assembly GCA_051657965.1). GTDB lineage: Bacteria > Actinomycetota > Actinomycetes > Actinomycetales > Dermatophilaceae > JBOFLG01. The sequence goes on along the minus strand of JBOFLR010000112.1, from coordinate 2,959 downwards.
TCCACGGCGATCTCGTTCGTCCGGGACACCGACGTCGACCTGGCCTTCGCCGGCCCGGCCGTCGGCGCGGTGCTGTTCCTCCTGTGGGCCAACCTCCTCGTGACCGGCGCCTCGAACGGCGTCAACATCACCGACGGCCTCGACGGGCTGGCGACCGGCGCGTGCGTCATGGTCTTCGGGGCGTACACGATGATCGGCCTCTGGCAGCACGAGCGCGGGTGCGCCGCCGCGTCGGTGCCCGGCTGCTACCCGATCGCCGACGCGCTCGACCTCGCCGTCGTGGCGGCCGCGGTGGCCGGGGCCTGCTTCGGGTTCCTCTGGTGGAACGCCTCGCCCGCCACGATCATCATGGGCGACACCGGGTCGCTCGCCCTGGGCGCGGCGCTGGCCGGCCTGGCCATCCTCACCCGCACCCAGCTGCTCCTGGCCATCCTGGGCGGGCTCTTCGTGCTCGTCACGCTGTCGGTCGTCATCCAGGTCGCCGGCTTCCGGCTCACCGGCCGGCGCGTCTTCCGCATCGCGCCCGTCCACCATCACTTCGAGCTGGTCGGCTGGGGCGAGGTCACGATCGTCACGCGGTTCTGGATCGTCGCCGGCATCTGCGTGCTCGCCGGGCTCAGCGTGTTCTACAGCGAGTGGGTCGTCAGCGGGTAGCCCACCATGCCGGATGCCGCCCAGAGGCGTCGGTGCGTCGGCGCCGGCGACACGGCACGCGTCATCCGTGGTGATGAGACGCCGGTTCGGACTCCCAGCCGGCTCGCCGAAGCCGAGCGACCCCGTCGAGGATGACGTCGAGCGCGAAGTCGAACTCGAAGTCCTCGTCGCAGCGCTCGGCGCCGGGTCGACGTGACCGGGCGTCGGCCGCGATACGGAGGATGCCGGGGTAGTCCTGCGGATCCGGCGTGCCGGAGGTCCGGCGCCGGCCTTTGGCGGTGGCCGGGGTGCCGGCCGGGTCGTCGAACAGCTCGGGGCTGAAGCCCCAGACCCGGTTTCCGAGCAGATGCATGACGTGATGCGTGAGATCCGGGGAGAATCCGGCGCCGAGGAAGACCTGGGTGAGCCGTTCCAGGTAGGCCAGTACCGCTGGTGTGCGGACCGACCGGGTCTCGATCGCCCGGCGGGCCCACGGGTGGGTGGTGACGACGGCTCGGGCGCCGCGGATCGTCTCGCGCACCGTCGTTCGCCACTGGTTCGCCCGCTTCTCCTCCACCACGGGCAGGTCACCGATGAGGGTGGCGACCATGCCGTCGAGCAGGTCGTCCTTGTCGGCGACGTGTTTGTAGAGCGCCATGGGAACGACGTTCAGGGTCTCCGCGAGCCGGCGCATGCTCACCGCGTCGAGGCCCTCGGCATCCGCCAGGGCGATCGCGGCTCTGAGCACCGTGGTCCGGTTGAGCGACTCCCGGCCCGATGCGCGCCCGGCCATGTGAGGTCTCCTTCCCAGGTTGACGTGGTGTACATCGTACACCTATCCTTCCCATCTCCCGGTGTACGCCGTACACCTCATCGAACTCAGGAGTCCCGATGTCCACGCCTCAGGCCCAGGCACGTATCGCCGCACTGCTCTATCTCGTCACCTGGGTGACCTCGGTCGCGGCCGTCCCGCTCTACGGTGGTTCCGGTTTCAGCTCGGGATCCGCTCTCGCAGAACGGTCGTCGGTGCTCGCTGCCGCTCTCCTGGAGGTGGCTCTCGCGGTCGCGGTCGTCGGCACGGCCGTCGTGCTGTATCCGTTGCTGCGCCCGCACGGGCACGCATCGGCCATCGGCTACGTCGGGCTGCGCACCCTCGAGGCCACGGTGATCCTCGTCGGTGTCGTGGCGATCCTGCCCGCGGTGGCCCGCCCGGCGACCACCGCGGACCCTGGTCTCGACCCGGGCGTGGTCTCAGGTCTGCACTTGCTCCACGACTGGACGTTCCTCGTCGGGCCGGGGCTGATCAACCCGGTCAACGCGGTGGTCCTCGCCCTGGTGCTGCTGCGCCGCCGGCTGGTGCCGCGCTTCATCCCGGCCCTCGGCATCGTCGGGGCGGTCCTCGTCGGCTCGATGAACGTGGCGGTCCTGCTCGGCGTCATCAGCGTTCAGCCGCTGGTCGCCGTGCCGCTGTTCGCGTGGGAGATCTCGCTGGCCGCCTACCTCGTGCTGCGCGGCGTGCGCCCGCCGGAGCGATCGCAGACCCCGGCGATCGGTAGCTTCGCGGGATGAACCAACCCGCGCCCGACGTCGCCGTCGCCGGACCCCGGAGTCGCCCGCGCGCCGTGGCCACCTTCGTCGCGGCGTTCGCCGGCGACCCGGTGATCCGGTTCCTCTTCCCCGATGACGAGACCTATCCGCGGCTGTCCGCTGCCTACGGCGGTCACCTGTTCGACCGCCGGGTCCAGCACGGCACGATCTGGACCGCCTCCGGTGGCGACTCGGTGGCGATGTGGGAGGCGCCCGGTGGTGCCGACGACCACGACCTGCCGTCCGAGATCGAGCCGACGAGCAGGCGTCGGTGCACCGCGTACGCCGATGCCCTGCGCGACCAGCTACCCGACGAGCCGTATTGGTATCTCGGTGTGCTGGCGACCCACCCGCGGTCGGCGGGTCGACGGCTCGGACGCGCCGTACTCGGCCCGGGCCTGGCGGCCGCTACGGCGGCCGGGCTGCCTGCGGTGCTCGAGACGTCGTCCGAGATCAACGTCGGCCTCTACCGCCGCTCGGGCTTCGAGGTCGTCGCGACGTTCTCCGTCGACTCGGTGCCGGTGTGGGTGATGCGGCGCCCCAGCGGCGGATGACGGCCCCGGCTGATCGCGGCATCCGGCATGGTGGCTCGTACGTCGCCCGGTCTGCCGCGTCGGCACCGTCGAAGGGTTCTGGCGTCGAGCCAGCCGCCCGGCACCGCTTGACGCCGGGCGCCGACGGCCGCTCCCATAGAGGTGCACGCCTTCGGTCTGGCACGGGCCCGGCCGACGTGCCGCAC
>JBOFLR010000111.1:0-2326 GCA_051657965.1 Dermatophilaceae bacterium | reverse complement strand
AGCCTCACCGACGAGCTCGTGCGGCGGCTGCGGGTCGACCAGCAGGACAAGCTGCGCATCGCCTGCGTCGCCATCGACCCCACCCGTCGACGTGGTGGTGGTGCCCTGCTCGGCGACCGCATCCGGATGAACGCCCTCGACGGCGACCGGGTGTTCTTCCGCAGCCTCGCGACCCGTGGCGCCCGAGAGCTGCCCGAGGCGCTCGACGACGTGCTCACCGTGCTGCGCGCCGCCGCCTTCGACCTCGTCGTCGTCGAGACGCCCGGCATCGGCCAGGGCGACGCCGCGATCACCTCCTTCGCCGACGTCAACCTCTACGTCATGACGCCCGAGTTCGGCGCCGCGAGCCAGCTCGAGAAGATCGACATGCTCGACTTCGCCGACGTCGTCGCGATCAACAAGTTCGAGCGCCGCGGCGCCATGGACGCCCTGCGTGACGTCGGCCGGCAGCTGGTCCGCAACCGTGAGGCATTCGGGAAGAAGCCCGAGGACATGCCGGTGTTCGGCACCTCCGCCGCCACGTTCGACGACGACGGCGTCACCGCGCTGTATCACGAGCTGCGGCGCCACCTTGCGGATGCCGGGCTGCCGGTCTCCGAGGGTGCCGTGCGTCCGGTCTCGGTGCGGCACTCCTCCGTCCTGCGCCAGGTGGTGCCGCCACAGCGGGTGCGCTACCTCGCCGAGATCGCCGAGACCGTGCGCGGGTACCACGCCGACACCGAGCGCTGGGCCGACGCCGCCCGGCGGGTGCAGCGGCTCACCGCGGTCGCCGCGGAGCTCGAGCGGGCCGGCGCGGACCGTGCCGGGGTCGACGCCCTCCTCGCCGCCGCGCAGGACGACCTGCCGCTCGAGACGGCCCGGCAGCTCGCCGGCTGGGAGTCCGTCGTCGAGGCGTACAGCGGCGACGAGCAGGTGGTCACCGTGCGGGACAGGGAGATCCGCACGCAACTCACCCGGGAGTCGCTGTCGGGCAACGTCATCCGGAGGGTCTCGCTGCCGAGGCACTCGGACGACGGTGACCTCTACCGGTTCCTCCGCCGCGAGAACCTGCCGGGTCACTTCCCCTTCACCGCAGGGGTGTTCCCGTTCAAGCGCGACGGCGAGGACCCGGCCCGGATGTTCGCCGGGGAGGGCGACCCGTTCCGCACCAACCGCCGCTTCAAGCTGCTCTCGCAGGACCAGCCGGCCACCCGCCTGTCGACCGCCTTCGACTCCGTCACCCTCTACGGCCGCGACCCCGACCGCCGCCCCGACATCTACGGCAAGGTCGGTACCTCCGGGGTGTCGGTGGCCACCCTCGACGACATGAGAGAGCTGTACGCGGGCTTCGACCTCACCTCGCCGACCACCAGCGTCTCGATGACGATCAACGGCCCGGCGCCGACCGTCCTCGCGTTCTACCTCAACACCGTGATGGACCGCGAGGTGGAGAAGTGGACCGGCGAGCACGGACGGGAGCCGAGCGCCGAGGAGGCGCGCGTCATCCGTGACGGTGCCCTGCAGGTGGTGCGCGGCACGGTGCAGGCCGACATCCTCAAGGAGGATCAGGGCCAGAACACCTGCCTGTTCTCCACGGAGTTCAGCCTGCGGATGATGGCCGACGTGCAGGAGTGGTTCATCGAGAAGGGGATTCGCAACTTCTACTCGGTCTCGATCAGCGGCTACCACATCGCCGAGGCCGGGGCGAACCCCATCAGCCAGCTCGCGTTCACCCTCGCCAACGGGTTCACCTATGTCGAGGCCTACCTCGCCCGCGGCATGGACATCGACGACTTCGCCCCGAACCTGTCGTTCTTCTTCTCCAACGGTATGGACCCCGAGTACACCGTCATCGGCCGGGTCGCGCGCCGCATCTGGGCGGTCGCGATGCGCGAGCGGTACGGCGCGGGCGAGCGCAGCCAGAAGCTGAAGTACCACGTGCAGACGAGCGGCCGGAGCCTGCACGCGCAGGAGATGGACTTCAACGACATCCGCACCACGCTCCAGGCGCTCACCGCGATCTACGACAACGCGAACAGCCTGCACACCAACGCTTTCGACGAGGCGGTCACCACCCCGAGCCCGGAGTCGGTGCGGCGCGCGCTCGCCATCCAGCTCGTCATCAACCGCGAGTGGGGGCTCGCGATGAACGAGAACCCGCTGCAGGGCTCGTTCGTCGTCGACGAGCTCACCGACCTCGTCGAGGCCGCGGTGCTCGCCGAGTTCGACCGCATCTCCGAGCGCGGCGGCGTGCTCGGGGCGATGGAGACCGGCTACCAGCGCGGCCGGATCCAGGACGAGTCGATGCTCTACGAGCAGCGCAAACACGACGGGTCACTGCCGATCA
>JBOFLR010000110.1:0-2143 GCA_051657965.1 Dermatophilaceae bacterium | reverse complement strand
GACGCCGAGGCGAGCTTCGTGCGCGAGCTGCTCGCCCTGGTGCGCCGCAGACGCCGACCCGAGCTGTGGGTCGCCGTGCACGTGCTCGCGACCGTGCCGGACGACGCCTGGCGCGCCGACCTCGTCGGCGCGCTCGCCGAGGCACCGCCCGGCGCACCGGTGCCGTCCTGGGCCGTCGACCCCGCCACCGCGCGACCGGAGCAGGCGACTCGGGCGCGCCTGTGGGCCGACCCGTGGGGCTCCGAGCGTGTCTACCTCGTCGACTACGACCAGCCCCAGCCGCACGCGATGTTCGTGCGGGTCACCACCGACGGCGGGGTGTTGGTGCACGAGGTGGTACTCGGCCACCAGGACGGCGACCCCGGCGAGACGATGGACGGCCTCACCCTGCAGGGCGACCAGCCGATCGACGCCACCCTCACCGCCGTCGCCGACGCTCTCGCCCAGACCGACCTGTACTGGCCGCCGCAGGAGGCCGAGGAGTACGTGCTCACCCGCGCCGTCGCGCACTGGCGCACCAGCGGGCACCGGGCCGACAGCGATTGGGAGCCGATGCCGGATGACGAACGCCGGCACCTCCTCGACGAGTTCGCCGCCGCCCACGGCGCCGAGCTCGGCCTCGACCCCTCGATGGTCGAGGTGCTCGCCGACACCTTCGTCGACTTCGGTGACGGCTACCTCGACGGGGGAGTGCTCGCGTGGAGCCCTGGCGAGGTCGAGCGGTTCCTCACCGACTGGGCGCAGCGCAAGGTGCTCCTCGAGGACGACGTGGCGGCCGAGCTGCCGCGGGTGCTGCGGGTGTGGGTCGGGTTCGCCCTCCGACGCGCCGGCCTGGCACCGGAGCACATCGGCCCGGTGGTCGAGGCGGTCGACGAGTTCGAGCGCGATTACCTCGACGGCGTGGCCGAGGGCCCCACCGGCACCGCAGGCGTGGCCGGCGAGCTGGTGGCCTACCTCACCGAGCGCGGCGTCGACCTCGACGACAGCGCCGCTGTGGCACAGGGTGTCTCGGCGTTCAACGCCGAACGCAACGCACGGAGCCTGCTCGACGGCGGATGACGCCCGCGACCCTCGCCGGTGGGTTCCGTTCTCATACGCCTTCCTCGGCATCCGACGGCGCTCGCGCACATCGGGACCGCGGACGACGTCATGCGCACCTCGCGGTCGTCATCCCACGTGGACGGCCGGCGTGGTGACGGCGGGCCGCGCGAACGGTCCTGGCTCGGTCGCGGCGCCCCGCTCCGGGGGCGCCGCCGTTCGCCCGGGAGCGGCGTCGGTCGTTGCGGCACACCACCTCACCTGTTCGGCCGGTCCCGGGTCGAACGGCGCCGGCGGTGACTCGTGGTGGTGAGGATGTGACGTGGAGGTGCCACCGTGACCGACACGCTCGCTCGACCAGACCGCGCCGATGACGCGCGACACCAGGACTTTGCCACCGACGGCGTCGTGACTGGCGACGCCGCGGCTGACGGCGTCATGACGGGCGGCGTCGCCGCCGAGTCCCGCACTCGCGTGGCCGCGGCCGCGTGGGACGCCTGGGCGGCCCGCGTCGACGGCGAACGCGACATCGCCATGGTGCTCGACGCGTTGCCTCGTGCGCACGCCCTGATGGGCGCCTACACGGCAGCACCACTCCACCCGCTCGCCCCGGTCGACGGCGTGCTCGCCGCGCCGGGCGGCGTCGTCGGCCCGTTCGCCGACCTCGGCCGGCCTGGCCGGCCTGGCCGACTCGGCACGGGCCGCCACTTCGTCCGCGTCACCGGACGTCGGCAACCGACGAGCTGGGGACGGCTGCGGCTGGCCCTGCTCGTCGCCGCGGCCCTGTGGTGTGCGAGCAACACCACGACGCTCATCGCGGCGCTGACCGCCTGGTAGCCGTCTGGTGAACCAGGTCTGCATCTGCGTGGCAGGCGGGCGTCATCCGGTGCCTAGGGTGTGGACATGGAGTACCGCTACCTGGGCGACAGTGGGCTGAAGATCTCGGAGATCACGTACGGCAATTGGTTGACGCATGGCTCGCAGGTGGAGAACGACGTCGCGACGCAGTGCGTGCGGGCCGCGCTCGATGCCGGGATCAGCACGTTCGACACCGCCGACGTCTACGCCAACACCAGGGCCGAGACGGTGCTGGGCGAGGCGCTGA
>JBOFLR010000109.1:0-5544 GCA_051657965.1 Dermatophilaceae bacterium | reverse complement strand
CTGCTCTTCGGCACCGACTTCCTGCCCATCCCGTACGCCATGGGCGTGGTCAACGGGGCGCTGGCCTACATGGACCTGGTCGGCCCCTCGCACCCGAGGTACGGCACGTACCGCGACTTCGTCGTGACGCAGACCGACTACATGCTCGGTGCCAACCCCGAGGGCACCAGCTACGTCGTCGGCTTCGGCGAGAAGTACCCGCTGCAGCCGCACCACCGCGCGGCCACCGGCTCCACCGACCAGGGCGACCCGAACCCGAACGAGCACGTCATCGTCGGTGCCCTCGTCGGCGGCCCGGCGCAGGACGACCAGTTCTCGGACAGCCGCCCCGACGTCAAGCAGATGGAGCCGGCGATCAGCTCCAACGCCCAGCTCGTCGCCGTCGCGGCCGCGTTCGTCCAGGGCATCCCCGAGGCCGCCCCGAACTGACCGCCGGCAGCGCGGTATGCCACACCCGACCGGGTCCGAACACCCGGTCGGACCCGGCCGCGTGTCAGAGCGGGATGACGGTGAGCGCCAAGTGCAGCCCGGCGAAGTCGGCGGGATTCCGGGTGAACAGCGGCAACCCGGCCGCCGCTGCGGTGGCGGCGATCTGCAGGTCGGCGACCCGGCGGCGCGGGGTGTGTCCGGCCGCGACGACGAGCGCCGACAGGTGCCCGTAGACACGTGCCGCATCCCGGTCGAACGGGAGGGCGTCGAAGGTGGCCTCGGCCCATTGCACCCGCTGTTGCCGGATGGCGCGCTCCACCGGATCGGTGGTGGCGTGCGGGCCGGCCGCCAGCTCGGCGAGGGTGACGGTGCTGATCGCGGAGGAGTCCGGGAGGAGGTCGGCAGGAAGATCGGGGAGATCGATCAGCGTCGAGGTATCGAGCAGGCCGCGCGTCGGCTCAGCCATCGGGCAGATCCTGGTCGACCACGGCATCGAGGTCCGCCATGAACCGCGCCCGGTCGATCCGAGGCGCACTCGTGCGGGCCGCAGCCAGCTCAGCACGGCCGACGAAGGTTCGGCGCCGGACGGGGCGCAGCTCCGCCACCGGAGTGCCGTTGCGAGTGACGACGACCTCTTCTCCTGCTTCGACGGCCCGTAAGACGGCCGCGCTGTCGTTGCGGAGCTGTCGTTGAGTGATCGTCATCGTCATCGTCGAAGGATATGCGCGGCGTGCTACGTAACGCTACGACCGGAGACTTGCCTCGGTGTCGAGCAGGCAGTTCCGCTGCGCACCACGGCCGCGGCGCCTCGCCGGATCACCGATGATCCGGTGGTCAGGGGTGGCGGCCGATGAAGGCGAGGAAGCGGGTCTGGACGTCGGCGTCATCCGGCACCTCGACCCGGGGGCCGTACTGACCGCTGTACCGCATCAGCTCCTCGACCGGTTCCATGCCCGCGAGCATCGCCGCGCAGCGGACGGGGTCGAGGGTGTCGTCCTGGCCGGTGGCGCGGGCGAGGTCCCAGGAGTGCATGAACACGTCGGCGGTGAGGAACCGCGAGACCGCGACGGGCAGCGGCAGCTCGCCGGTGTGCACGTGGGAGAAGACCACGTCGGTGGTGGCCGGGTCGTCGAGGAGGGCCTGGACGGCATCCGAGAAGGTGCGCCACGCGGCGGCCGGGTCGTCGTCGACCGGTGGCCCGCCCGGCAGCCGGATGCCGGTACCCGACTCGAGGAAGCCGGGGAACCAGTCGACGAGGTGGCGCACGATGTCGCGGGCGGCCCACCCCTCGACCGGGGAGGGGGAGGACCAGATGTCGTCGTCGGGCACGCCCTCGACGAGCGCGCTGAACCGGCCGGCGATCTCGCGGTACTCCTCGGCAGGTGAGTGGTCCGGTGTCATCGCGGGCTCCGTCCGGTGAGGTCTGGGATGGTGTCAGGACAGACTGCCCCTCCGCCGCCGGCTCATCGGCCGTGTCGCGGCCGTGGCGTGGGCGGTGATCGCGCACGAGGGGGCGCCGATGCTCGGGTCGGGGCCCGTCCGGCCGAACTCACGACCGCCACTCGGGTGCCAGGCACGGACGAGCACTGTCGCCACTGTGCTACACGCGTGGCATGATGGTGGCATGACACGGGCGAGAGTGAGCACGACAGTGGATGCCGAGCTGCTGGCCGGCGCCCGCCGCGTGCACGGCACGAGCACGGACTCGTCACTGCTCGAGGCCGCGCTCGAGGCATTGCTCCGCGACCACCGCGAGGCGGAGATCGACGTCGCCTACGCGACGGCCTATGGCGCGACGACCGACACCGCGGTCGACGAGCGGGGCGACCTGGGAGAGTTCCTCGACGCCGCTCGCCGCCGCTGACGATGGGGCTGCCGGAGCGCGGCGACGTCTGGTGGGCCGACCTCGACGACGCAGGACGACGGCCGGTCGTCGTACTCAGTCGAGATGCCGCGATTCGAGGGCGTCGCCGGTGCCTCGTCGCGGCATGCAGCACCGGCAGGCGAGGGCTGCCCAGCGAGGTCGCGCTCGAGCCCGGTGACGACCCCGTACCGCGCGCGTGCGTCATCCAGCTCGACGCCGTGACCGACGTGCCGGTGCGAGTACTGACCACCTGGCTCGGCCGGCTCGGTGTGCACCGCATGCGCGAGGTCTGTGCCGCGCTCGCGGTCGCCACCGCCTGTGGTTGACCGGGCGCTGGTCCCTTCGGGTCGACAGTGGCACGCCCTGGCGGCGGTGCGGCCGAGGCAGGATGTCGACGAGAGATGGCACCTCGGTGGGTCGACCGGTCGGCGGTGCGCGCCCGACCATTGACTCGCCGCCGTCCCACCCCCGGAGGAGACCTGATGACCGCAACGCTTCCCTCACGGACTCCCGTCACGGAGCACCCACCGGCCGACCCTGTCGACGCCGCCGAGCACTTCGCCTCGCTGCTGCGGTTCGAGACCGACTGCTGGGACGTTCACGAGGAGCTCGCCACCGGCGCACCGTCGTTCGTGCTGCTCGACGTGCGTGGTCCGGCGGCCTTCGCGGCGGGGCACGTCCCCGGCGCACGCAGCCTCCCGCACGGCCGGATCACCGAGCGCAACCTCGCGGACTTCCCGCCCGACACGGTCTTCGTCACCTATTGCAACGGGCCGCACTGCAACGGCGCCGACCGGGGCGCCCTGCGGCTCGCGCAGCTCGGCCGGCCGGTCAAGAAGATGGTCGGCGGCGTCGAGGGTTGGAAGGACGAGGGCTTCGACCTCGAGACGTCCTGACGGCGCGGCCGACGCCGCGCGGCGCAGTGCTGAGGTCTGACGGTGTGGCGCCGAGATCCGACGGTGTGGTGCCGAGGTCCGACGGTGTGGCGCCGAGGCGGTGCGTCATCCTCGGGTACCGGGCGGCGGATCGACGCCGACGTCGCACCACACCTTAAGTGAGCTCGGCGATCAGCCCGTCACGCACGGTGACGAACGAGGCCACCCCGAAGCGCTGCTCCACGCCATCGGCCGCGCCGGTGACCAGGGCGCGCCCCACCGCCCGGTCGCCGTCGGCGACCACCTCCTCGAGCACGAACCGCTCGAAGCCCGGGTAGTCGGCGTTCAGCCGCACCCAGTCGCGTTTGCCGAACACCTCGCCGGTATGGACCAGCCGGCAGGTGAAGTCGTCGTGCAGCAGCTCCGGCAGCGCGGCCCAGTCGTGCGCGTCGATCACCGCGGCGAGCCGGTGCGTCATCCGTCGTGCATCCATGACGCGCACGGTCGCACGCACCACCGACACGGCCGGGCAGGATGGTCGACCACGACGCCGAGGAGGCCTGCCGGATGACGTCACCCGCCGCCCTGCCCGACCCCACCACGGTGGCGGCCTGGCCGCGCTGCACCGAGCGGTGCGTCCTGCGACCGATCACCCGCGACGACGCCGATGCCGTGTGGTCGTTCCGTCGGCTGCCCGAGGTGACCCGGCACCTGTCGCATGGGCCGTTGACCAGGGCGCAGGTCGCCGGGCGCATCGCCGAGCGGGTCGCCGGCACGCCACCGGTCGGCGGCCGTCTCGTCCGTGGCGTCGCCATCGACGTCGACGGCCGGCTGGTGGGCGACGCCATGCTCCGGGTGCAAGCCGACGCCGGCGGCGCTCCGGAGCTGTGGATCGGCTACGCCTTCCATCCCGACGTCTACGGGCACGGGTTCGCGACCGAGGTGGCGCGAGAATTGGTCGTGATCGGTGGGGAGATGGGGCTGCCGGTGTCGGCCGATGCGTACGAGGACAACGCCGCATCGCTGCGCGTGCTCGTCAAGGCCGGGCTGGTGCCGGTCGGCACGGACGAGCACGACGGCCGGACCCTTGTCGTCTACGGCCAGTCGGCGGCGGCGCGCGTGTGAGGATGGCCGGATGACGATGAGAAGAGTCGGAGACCTCGAGGTCGGCGCCGTCGGGTTCGGCGCGATGCAGCTCGACGGGCACCCCGAGCGTGCCGAGGCCACGGTCAGGGCCGCCCTCGACGGTGGCGCGACGCTGGTCGACACGGCCATCGCGTACGGGCCGGCCGGGCTCGGCGCCGCGACGATGGGTGAGAACGAGCGGCTGGTCGCCGGCATCCTCGACCGCCTCGGCGCCCGCGACCGGGTGCTCGTCGCTACCAAGGGCGGCCACACCCGCACCGACGGTGGCGGCTGGGACGTCGACAGCAGCGCCGACCACCTGCGCTGGGCCGTCGACCAGAGCCTCACCAACCTCGGCGTCGACCAGATCGACCTCTACCAACACCACCGGCCCGACCCCAAGGTGCCGTACGCCGAGGTCATGGGCACGATGAAGGAGATCGCCGACTCCGGCAAGGTGCGCATGGTCGGCATCTCCAACGCCGACCCCGAGCAGATCCGGCTGGCCCAGCAGACCCTCGGGGACGCGCTGGTCAGCGTGCAGAACGAGTACTCGCCGCGGTTCCGCTCCAGCGAGCCCGAGCTGCGGCTCTGCGCCGAGCTCGGGCTCGCGTTCCTACCGTGGAGCCCGCTCGGCGGGGCGGGTGGCGCGGCGTCGCTCGGCGAGCGGCACACCGCTTTCGAGGCGGTCGGCGCCGAGCTCGGCGTCAGTGCGCAGCAGGTGGCGCTGGCCTGGATGCTCGCGGCGTCACCGGTCGTCATCCCGATCCCGGGCGCGAGCCGCCCCGAGTCGATCGCCGACTCGCTCGAGGCCGCCGATCTCACCCTGGATGACGACCAGCTGGCCCGTCTGGACGCCGCGGCCTGAGCCCGCCCCCGTGGGTGCGACGGCGGCGGCTGCGTGGGTCCGTCCCGCTGCGGACATCCCGGCTCGAGTGCCTGCCGGGTCGCGCCACCGTGCACACCGACGCTCCTCGTCCGACAGGAGGAGTGAGCGTGCCTGACCGACCGGAGATCGTCTGCCTCTGCGGCTCGACCCGGTTCGTGGACCAGATGGGTGCGGCGAACCGTGAGCTGACCCTCGCGGGGGTCATCGTCGTCGCGCCCGCGGTGTTCCCGCGCGCGGAGGGCGGCGAAGCGGACGGGCTGGTCACCGACGAGCAGAGGACCGCGCTGGCCGAGCTCCACCTGCGAAAGATCGATCTGGCCGACCGGGTTCTCGTCGTCAACCCCGGCGGGTATGTCGGCGAG
>JBOFLR010000108.1:0-16207 GCA_051657965.1 Dermatophilaceae bacterium | reverse complement strand
CCGGATCTGGGCCGAGGCGTCGAGCCTCGACAACCAGGCCGCGCGGTTCACCCGCCCAGCGTAGGGGCGGGCGACCCGGCGTGCCCGGCACTCGCGGATGACGCGTCCGGGCTGTGTGATGATTGGTCCTTCGATGCGTCGTTCCCGGAAGGACGTGTCATTCGGGAAAGGAACAGCACCGACGTGAAAGGTCGTGTGCTCGTCGTCGACGACGACCTCGCACTCGCGGAGATGCTCGGCATCGTGCTGCGCACCGAGGGCCTCGAGGTCGACCACGTGGCCGACGGGTCCAGGGCGATGGAGGCCTTCCGCGAACACCGCCCCGACCTGGTGCTGCTCGACGTCATGCTGCCCGGTCTCGACGGGCTGGAGGTGTGCCGGCAGATCCGCGCCGAGTCCGGCGTGCCGATCGTCATGCTCACCGCGCGCACCGACACCGTCGACATCGTCGTCGGCCTCGAGTCCGGCGCCGACGACTACGTGGTCAAGCCGTTCAAGCCGCAGGAGCTGATCGCCCGGGTCCGGGCCCGGCTCCGCCGCGACGCCGCGCCCGAGCCCGAGCGGCTCACCATCGGCGACCTCGCCATCGACGTCGCCGGCCACTCGGTCACCCGCGACGGCGTCGCCCTCGGCCTCACCCCGCTCGAGTTCGACCTGCTCGTCGCGCTGGCCCGCAAGCCGTGGCAGGTGTTCAGCCGCGAGGTGCTGCTCGAGCAGGTCTGGGGCTACCGCCACGCCGGCGACACCCGCCTGGTCAACGTTCACGTCCAGCGGCTGCGCAGCAAGATCGAGCACGACCCCGAGCGTCCTGAGATCGTCGTCACGGTGCGCGGGGTCGGCTACAAGGCCGGTCAGGCCTGAGGTGTCCCGGCCCGCCGGTCCCGTCGTCGGTACGCCGGAGTCATCCGGCGTCGGTGAGGCCACGCCATCCGGTGCCGCCGCGTCGTCCGGCGTCGGCAATGCCGCGTCATCCGGCGTCGGCACGGCAGCGTCATCCGGTCCCGTCGCCACGCGACGCCGGTCGCGTCGCTCGCTCGACCGGGTGGCGGATGCCGCCCGGCGCGCCCGGCGCGCCTGGCGCCAGTCGCTGCGGCTCCGGGTCGTGGCCACCACCATGCTGCTCGGCCTGGTGGTGGTCTCACTGCTCGGCGGGGTGCTCTTCCAGCAGATCGGGGCCGGTCTCGAGCGCGACCGCGTGCGCTCGGCGCAACGGGAGGCGCTCGCCCTGACCGCCCAGGCGCAAGGGGTGTGGGACAGCACCACCGCCAACTCGGTCGACGGTCTCGACGGGGTCGCCGGCGACATCGTCAAGCGGGATCTCGCCGCCCCGGGCCGGTTCGTCGTGATGAGCCGCTCGGCCGGCAACGAGAGCGACATCGTGCTCTCCGAGATCTCCAGCGGCGAGGTGGTCGACGCATCCGTCGTGAGCCCCGAGCTGCGCGAACGGGTGGCGTCCGCACCCGGACGGCAGCAGACCCAGCTGCGCGAGGTGCCGGTCGACGGGATGCCGGTGCCGTCCGTCGTCGTCGGCAGCGTCATGGAGGTGCCGCTCGCGGGCTCCTACGACCTCTACGTCATCTACCCGATGGACCGCGAGGTCGCGACGATGGAGCTGATCCGCACCTCGTTCGTGCTCGCGGGCGTCATCCTCACCCTGCTGGTCGGCGCGGTCGCCTGGGTGGTCACCCGGCAGGTCGTCTCCCCGGTACGCCGCGCGGCCGAGGTCGCCCAGCGGCTGCAGGCGGGCCGGCTCAACGAGCGGATGCCGAGCCGCGGCGAGGACGACCTGGCCCAGCTCGCCACGTCGTTCAACGACATGGCCGACAGCCTCCAGCACCAGATCCGCCAGCTCGAAGGGCTCTCCGCAGTGCAGCAGCGCTTCGTCTCGGACGTGTCGCACGAGCTGCGCACCCCGCTGACGACGATCCGGATGGCGGCCGACCTCATCCACCAGGCGCGCGAGGACTTCGACCCGGCCGTCGCCCGGTCCGCGGAGCTGCTCACCGGTGAGCTCGACCGGTTCGAGGCGCTGCTGTCGGACCTGCTCGAGATCAGCCGGTTCGACGCCGGTGCCGCGGCCCTCGACCTCGAGCCCGTCGACCTGCGCAGCGTGGTCGTGCGGGTCGTCGAGTCGGTTCGGCCGCTGGCCGACCGCCGGGGGAGCACGATCACCGTGCACGCTCCGGAGGGCCCGGCCGACGCCGAGGTCGACCAGCGCCGGGTCGAGCGGGTGCTGCGCAACCTCGTCGTCAACGCCGTCGAGCACGGTGAGGGCCACCCGATCGACGTCCACGTCGCCGTCGACCCCGGCGCAGTCGCACTCGTCGTCGAGGACCACGGGGTCGGTCTGCGGCCCGGCGACGCAGCCAAGGTCTTCACCCGGTTCTGGCGGGCCGACCCGGCCCGGGCCCGCACCACCGGAGGCACCGGTCTGGGGCTGTCGATCTCGCTCGAGGACGCCCGGCTGCACCACGGCTGGTTGCAGGCCTGGGGCGAGCCGGGGGTGGGGTCGCGGTTCCGGCTCACGCTGCCGCGTCGCAGCGGCCAGACCCTCGACGGCTCCCCGCTCCCGCTCGATCCCGCGGAGCGGCCATGACCTCGAGGTGGGGCGGGGTCGTCACGGTCACCGCGGTGCTGCTGCTCACCGGGTGCGCCGGCCTCACCGTCGACGGGCCGGTCGAGCCGGGGCTCGAGGTGGGGTCCGATGAGGGGCCCGCGCTGCGGGTGTCCCGTCCCGGTCCGGTCGCCGGGGCGAGCCAGGAGGAGATCGTGCGCGGGTTCCTGCGGGCCGGCGCGGCGAGCGACGGCGCCTACGACAGCGCACGCGCGTTCCTCACGACCCAGGCCCGTGACCGGTGGAACCCTGACGACACCCTCGTGGTGCTGGCCGCCGAGGCGCCGTCGACGACACTGGTCGACCCGGCGACGGTGCGGGTCTCGGTCGCCGCCGCCGGGACCATCGACGGGAGCGGGCGTTACACGGCTGCCGCGCCGAGCACGCGGGTCGGCGTCACCTTCTCGGTCACGTCGGTGAGCGGCCAGTGGCGCATCGACGAGCTCCCCGAGGACTTCGGCCGGTGGATCCCTCAGTCCGACGTCAGCCGGCTGGTTCAGCCGTTCGCCGTGCACTACGTCTCGACCAGCCGCCGGTCCACGGTCCCCGACGTGCGGTGGTTCCCGCGCGACCGGCTCGCCACCCGCCTGGCCCGGGCCCAGCTGGCCGACGTCCCCGCCTATCTGCGGGGTGCGGCGGTCACGGCGGTGCCGAGCGGTGCCCGGCTGCTCGGCGACGCGGTCTCGGTCGAGGACGGCACGGCGCAGGTCAACCTCATCTCGGGCCCGCTCGACGCCGGCGAGAACACCCGCGAGAACCTCTGGTCGCAGTTCGTCTCGACGCTGCTCCAGGATCCGCTCGTCTCGAGGGTCGAGCTCGCCGTCAACAGTGTGCCGGTCGACCTGGCCGGGCTCGACGGCTCCGCGGCGACGCTCGACGACCTCGGGCTCGACACCGCGCTCAGCGCACCTCAGGCCTCGCCGGTGGTCCGCCGCGGTGCGGAGGTCTCGGTGTTCGACCCCGCCGACGGCACCGAGCCGGACCCGCCCGGCGCACGCGCCTACCCCGCCGTCCCGGTGTCGTCCAGCAAGCTGGCCCTCTCCGGCGACGGCGCCGAGCTCGCCGCGGTCGACGACGGCGGCAACGGGGTGTCCCGGTGGCGAGGCGGCCGGCGGTTCGCTGTGGCGGAGCTGGGCTCCGCGGTCGGCGGCCCTGCCTACGACCGGCGCGGCTACCTGTGGGTGGGAGCGGTCGCCGACGGCGGGAGGCGGCTGTTCGTCGTCGACAGCTCCGCGGACCCCGCCGACGCGGAGCGCTCGCGAGCCACCGCGGTGCGCGCCGACTGGCTCGCCGGCCGGCAGGTCGTCGAGGCGAAGACGGCGCCCGACGGCGACCGCCTGGCCGTGCTGTCGGTACGTCCCGACGGCGGCGACGCTCGGGTCGACATCTGTGGCGTCACCCGCGGCGCGGCGGGCCGGCCGGAGGCCCTGGCCCCGCCGCTCCGGCTCGGGACACACGTGCGCGATGCGATCGGACTCTCCTGGCTCGACGACCGCACGCTCGCGACGCTCGGCATCCTCACCGGCAGCGGCCGGCAACCCATCGTGGTGACGGTGGGCGGCGAGGTACGCGCGCTGACGCCGGTGGTCGACGCCGTGCGCATCACGTCCACGGGTGGCGAGCGCAATCTCTACGTGACGACCACGCAGGGCGCGCTGGTACGCAGGGAAGGGCTGCAGTGGACCTCGGAGGGCCAGGGCACCGACCTCGCCGTCGCCGCCGGCTGACCACGGCGCCGTCCACAGCCGCCGCCCGGCGGTCCGGGCCGTCCACAGAAACGGCGCGCCGGGTGGAGTGGGTGCCACGTCATCCGGCCCGGGCCGTCACGGTGGGGCGGTGCGTTACGGCTCGGATGCCGTGCGGCAGCTCCTCGGCGCGGCCGCCGGTCTCGTCGTCCCCGGGCAGTGCGCCGCGTGTGCGGCTCCCGGAGCCCCGCTCTGCGACATCTGCCGGGCGGCCGTGCTCCGGGTCGTCGTGCCCGGAGCCGTCCCGCGGCCCGCGGGTGCGGTGCCGTGCTGGGCCGGTGCGGTCCTCGAGGGACCGCTCCGACGGGTCGTCAGCAGCTATAAGGACGGAGGACGCCGCGATGCGCGCCCCGTCCTCGCGGCTCCGCTCGCCGTGGCCATCGTCCTCGCCCTCACGCGCGACCCGGTGGTGCGGCGCACCCTGGCCGGTGGGGAGCCGGTGCGCGTGGTCCCGGTGCCGGCTGCCCGGCGCGCTCGGCACCGGCGTGGCGGCGACCCGGTGTCCGACCTCGTGCGGTCCGCGGTCCGCATCGCCTCACGCGGGCCCGGGGTCGAGGTCGCCGCGGTGCTGCGCCACACGCGACGGGTGGCCGACCAGTCGGGTCTGGGCCGTACCGGCCGCGCGGCGAACCTCGCCGGCGCCCTCGCGGTCACCCCACGGGACGCCCGGCTCGTGACCGGTGCGGTCTGCCTGGTCGTCGACGACGTGGTCACCACTGGTGCAACGCTGACCGAGGCCGCGCGGGCGCTCGGGGCCGCCGGGGCGCGGCACGTCGTCGGCGCGGCGGCGGCTGCCACGCCGAGGCGTGGTCTCGGGCTTGTCGGGCCGGTATGGCAGGACTACCGTCAGCGCATGTCGCCCCGTGTCGAGGAGGTGGTGCCGCCGTTCCCGCGGCTGCGCTGAGGCCGCCACCACCCGAGCTCGAGGAGGACCATGTGGACATCGTCGTCACCGGACGGCACCTGACCGTCTCCGACCGTTTCCGGGAGCACATCGAGGAGAAGCTGGCCAAGGTCTCCCAGCTCGCGCCGCGGACCCGGCGCGTGGAGGTGCTCGTCAGTCACGAGCCCAACCGTCGCCAGGCCAAGGCATGTGACCGCGTCGAGGTCACCTGCCACGCCAAGGGGCCGGTCGTGCGAGCGGAGGCGTGCGCCGACGACCGGTACGTCGCCCTGGACATGGTGCTCGACAAGCTCGCGGAGCGTCTGCGGCGCCAGAACGACCGGCGACAGGTGCGTCGTGGGCGGCGCGCGCCGGAATCGGTGGCCCAGGCCACCGCACGGATCGCGGTACCGGAGGTGCCCCCGGCGGCCGCCGAGCAGCCTCCGGAGGGTCCGTTCGACGGGTCTCCCGTCGACGTCCGCGAGAAGGTGCACCGCTCCCGCCCGATGACGCTCGCCGACGCCATCCGGGAGATGGAGCTCGTCGGCCACGACTTCTACCTCTTCCACGACGTCGACACCGAGCGCGCCAGTGTGGTCTACCGACGGCAGGGCTGGTCGTACGGCGTCATCCACCTCGATCTCGACTCCGGCGTCGACGCCGTGGCCGACGCCGGGGTCGCCGCTGACGCGGCGGCGTCGTGATCGGCGCGGATCCCCGTGCCGATGTCGGTGATGGCTGACACCATCTCCGGGTGGAGCGCGAGATGAGCGACCTCGACGAGGACGGCGACCCCGTCGTCGGGGGGCCGGCGAGCGGGGAGCCGTCGGGCCCGATCCGGGTGGTGATCGTCGACGACCACGAGCTCTACCGGCAGGGCATGGCGGTGGTCGTCGGGCTCGACGGCACGGCCACCGTGGTCGGCACCGCCGGCAACGGCGCCGAGGCGGCCGAGATCTGTGCGGCGCTGCGGCCCGACGTGTGCCTCATGGACGTGCGGATGCCGGTCGTCGGGGGCATCGACGGCTGTCGCCAGGTCCGTGCCGAGGCGCCCGACACCCGCATCCTCATGCTGACCATGAGCGACGACGAGACCGACCTCTTCGAGGCGGTCAAGGCGGGTGCGAGCGGCTACCTGCTCAAGGACACGCCCGGGGAGGAGGTGGCCGAGGCCATCCGGAAGGTCCACGACGGGCAGGCCATCGTGCCTCCGGGCATGGCGGCCACGCTGCTGCAGGAGTTCAGCAGGCTGGGCAACGAGGCCGACGACGCCGAGCGGGCCGACACCACGCTCACCGACCGTGAGGTCGAGGTGCTGCGCCTGGTCGCCCGTGGGCTGGTGAACCGCGAGATCGCCGACGAGCTGGTCATCGCCGAGAACACGGTGAAGAACCACGTGCGCAACATCCTCGAGAAGCTGCACGTGCACTCGCGGACCGCCGCAGCCGTTTATGCGCACCGCCAGCGGCTCATCGGCTCGGATGGGTGAGGCCGCCCCGCCGGTCCGCCTCTCCCGAGCCGCCGCCCGGCGTATCGCGCTCGCGGCCCAGGGGTTCGCCCGGCCACGCCCGGCCGCGCCCGGCATCCGGGACCTGCAGCGGGTGGTGGACACCGTCGGGGTGGTGCAGATCGACAGCGTCAACGTGCTCGTGCGCAGCCAGTACCTCCCGTTCTTCAGCCGCCTCGGGCACTACGACCGCTCGCTGCTCGACCGGGCGCGCGACACCGCACCGCGCCGGGTCGTGGAGTACTGGGCGCACGAGGCTTCGCTGATCCCGCCGACGACCTGGCCACTGCTCGACTTCCGCATGCGCCGGGCGCACTCGGACGCCTGGGGCGGCATGCAGCGGGTTGCTCGCGAGCGACCCGACCTCGTCGAGGCCGTCCTCGACGAGGTGGCCCGACGTGGCCCGCTCACCAGCCGCGAGGCGGAGTCGGCACTCTCGCACGACCGTCCGCGCGAGCGCGATGCGTGGGGGTGGAACTGGTCGCTCGTGAAGAACGCCCTGGAGCAGCTGTTCTGGTCGGGCGAGGTGTCGAGCGCGGGCCGCACGACGCAGTTCGAGCGGCGCTACGCGCTGCCCGAGCGGGTGCTCCCGGCGGCGGTGCGGGCCGCCGCGCTCGACCCCGGCGCCCGCCCGTCCGACGCCGAGGCGTTCCGCCGGCTGGTCGAGATCGCGGCACGCGCCCACGGGGTCGGCAGTGAGCAGTGCCTGCGCGACTACTTCCGGCTCCGTCCCGAGCAGGCCGGCCCGGCCATCGCCGCCCTCGTCGCCGATGGCACGCTGCATCCGGTCAGCATCGAAGGGTGGCGTCGGGCGGCGTACCTCCACCGCGACGCGCGCCGGCCGCGCCGCGTGCAGGCTCGGGCCCTGCTCTCGCCGTTCGACTCGCTGATCTGGCAGCGCGACCGGGTGCGCGCGCTGTTCGGGTTCGACTACCGCCTCGAGATCTACGTGCCGGAGCACCTGCGCGTGCACGGCTACTACGTGCTGCCGTTCCTTCTCGGCGACGAGCTGGTGGCCCGGGTCGACCTCAAGGCCGACCGCGTGGCCGGCGTCCTGCGCGTGCGGCGGTGCACGTGGGAGCCGGGACGCGGCTCGCCCGCCGACGTCCGCGAGCTCGACGCCGAGCTCCACCTCCTCGCCTCCTGGCTCGACCTGCCCGCCGTCACGTACTGACCGCTTCGGTCGGGTTCGGTCGCGGCGAGCGCGCGGTCAGGGGTCGCGGAGCAGCTCCCAGTGCAGCTGGTCCACCACCCGGCCGTCGGGAAGAAGGTCGGCCGCGGTCTCCCGACCCCAGATGGTGAAGCCGAGGTTGTCGAGTACCCGGTTGCTGCCGGCGTTGTCCTCGGCGGTGCGAGCGATCAGCCGCCGCATCCCCAGACCTCCGTCGCCGCGACCGGCGAAGGCGTGCCGCACCACCGCGCGCCCGGCAGCGCTCGCCACACCACGGCGGCGCGCGCTCGGGACCACCTGATAGCCGAGCTCGACGGTGTCGTCGTCGACGGTGCCTTCCGACACGAACAGGAGCACCTCCCCGAGTGCCGTGTCGGCGTCGGCGTCGGCGACGCACCAGCTGATCGTCGTGCCGAGCGACATCCGCTCCCGGCGCGTGAGCAACCACTCGGCGAAGGTGTCGGGGTCGAGCACGGCGCGACCGGGCATGTGATGGGTCGGCTGGTCGCGCGGCTCGAGATGTGCGACGTCGTCGTCGCGCCAGGGGCGCAGCCGGATGCCGCCCGCCTCCTGCGAGAGCAGCACCGGGTCGTCCCACGGGGTGACGGGCTCCAGGACGTCATCCGCGCTCAGGCTGGCGCACCAGGCGTCCACGGCGCTCCCGCGGTCCGCGCCGGACGACACCAGCTCCGGGACCGTGCCGTGCCGGGTGAAGCCGCACGACCACGCCACCCGCCACGAGGCGAAGTTGCCGCGTTCGGCGCGCCAGTGCACCCGGGTCCCGCCCTGCCCGAACCACCATTGACAGGCGAGCCGGAGCGCGCCCGCCATCAGTCCGCGCCCGCGGGCGTCCGGATGCAGCCCGAACCCGGTCTCCGCGGTCCGCCCGGCGCGGGGGCGGAGGTCGACGGTGCCCAGGTAGCGCCCATCCGGGTCGCCGGCATCGGTGACGGCCCACGAGCGGTCGCCGCCGTCCCGTTCCCAGCCGTCCCGGATGACGCCGAGGAAGTCGCGCGCGTCGGCGAGGTCGTACGGGCGCGGGACGGTGGTCCACCGCAGCGACAGCGGGTCGTCCGCCTGCTCGACGATCCGGGTCGCGTCCGCGGAGCGGTGAGCCCGGAGCCGCACCGTCCCGTCGGTGAGGTCGGGCACGCAGTGCGGGTACGTCATCCCGAGATCGTCGACCACCGTCTCAGCCAACCATCGGCGGGGCGCCGGTGGAACTCGCCTCGCCGCCCGCATCGTTGTCCGGGCGCCTCGTGCGCTCGACTACGCTGGTCGGATTCGCTGGGAGGCGATACGCGTCTCGTGCTGCCAAGGGAGTCTCACTCGTGAAGATCGTCGAGAAGCTGCTGCGTGCCGGCGAGGGGCGCATCCTCAAGAAGCTCGACAACATCGCCGCGCAGGTGAACGCCATCGAGGACGACTTCGAGAAGCTGAGCGACGCCGAGCTGCGCGCCGAGACCGACACGTTCAAGCAGCGCCTGGCCGATGGCCAGACCCTCGACGACCTGCTTCCGGAGGCGTTCGCCGCGGTCCGCGAGGCGAGCAAGCGCACCATCGGCAAGCGGCACTTCGACGTCCAGCTCATGGGTGGCGCCGCGCTCCACCTCGGGAACGTCGCCGAGATGAAGACCGGTGAGGGCAAGACCCTCGTCGCCACCCTGCCCAGTTATCTGAACGCGCTCACCGGCAAGGGCGTGCATATCGTCACGGTCAACGACTATCTCGCCGAGTACCAGAGCGAGTTGATGGGTCGGGTGCACCGCTTCCTCGGGCTGGAGACCGGCTGCATCCTCACCTCGATGACGCCCGAGCAGCGCCGGGCGGAGTACGCCAAGGACATCACGTACGGCACGAACAACGAGTTCGGCTTCGACTATCTGCGCGACAACATGGCGTGGAGCACCGCCGAGCTGGTGCAGCGGGGCCACCACTTCGCCATCGTCGACGAGGTCGACTCCATCCTCATCGACGAGGCACGCACCCCGCTCATCATCTCCGGCCCCGCCGACGCGCCGACGAAGTGGTACACCGAGTTCGCTCGGGTCGCGGCCCGGCTCGACCGCGGTGAGCTGGAGTCGGGCGAGGGGGACTACGAGGTCGACGAGAAGAAGAAGACCGTCGGTGTGCTCGAGCGCGGCATCGAGAAGGTCGAGGACCACCTCGGCATCGACAACCTCTACGAGTCGGCCAACACCCCGCTGATCGGCTACCTGAACAACTCGATCAAGGCCAAGGAGTTGTTCCAGCGCGACAAGGACTACGTCGTCATCAATGGCGAGGTGCTCATCGTCGACGAGCACACCGGCCGCATGCTGCCCGGCCGCCGCTACAACGAGGGGATGCACCAGGCCATCGAGGCCAAGGAGGGGGTCGACATCAAGAACGAGAACCAGACCCTGGCCACCGTCACCCTGCAGAACTACTTCCGGATGTACGACAAGCTCTCCGGGATGACGGGGACCGCGATGACGGAGGCGGCGGAGCTCAACTCGATCTACTCCCTCGGCGTCGTGCCGATCCCGACCAACCGGCCGATGATCCGGGAGGACCAGGCCGACCTGGTCTATCGCACCGAGGAGGCGAAGTACCGGGCGGTGGTCGACGACATCGCCGGCCGGCACGAGAAGGGCCAGCCGGTTCTGGTCGGCACCGTGTCGGTCGAGAAGTCGGAGTATCTCTCCGAGCAGCTCCGGCGGCGCGGTGTGCGGCACGAGGTGCTCAACGCCAAGCACCACGAGCGGGAGGCCTCGATCGTCGCGGAGGCCGGGCGCAAGGGCGCGGTCACGGTGGCCACGAACATGGCCGGCCGCGGCACCGACATCATGCTCGGCGGCAACCCCGAGTTCCGCGCGGTCGCTGCCCTCAAGCAGCGGGGACTCGACCCCCACGAGACCCCGGAGGAGTACGAGGCGGCCTGGGACGAGGCGCTCGCGAAGGCCGAGGCCGAGGTCGCTCTCGAGCACGACGAGGTCACCGAGACCGGTGGTCTCTACGTGCTCGGCACCGAGCGGCACGAGTCGCGGCGTATCGACAATCAGCTGCGCGGTCGGTCCGGCCGGCAGGGTGACCCCGGCGAGTCGCGCTTCTACCTCTCGCTCGAGGACCACCTGATGCGGCTCTTCAACGCCGGCCTGGTGGACCGGGTGATGACCACCGCCAAGCTCGACGACGACCAGCCGATCGAGTCCAAGCTGGTGTCGCGCTCGATCCAGTCGGCCCAGGCCCAGGTCGAGGCGCAGAACTTCGAGATCCGCAAGAACGTGCTCAAGTACGACGACGTGCTCAATCGGCAGCGCACCGTCATCTACGACGAACGGCGCCGGGTTCTGGAGGGTGAGGACCTCCACGAGCAGTTGCGCCTGTTCGTCAACGACGTCATCGACGGGTACGTCGATGCGGAGACGGCCGAGGGCTTCCCGGAGGACTGGAACCTCGAACGGCTGTGGCAGGCGCTCAAGGCGCTCTACCCGGTCTCCCTGACCGCCGAGCAGCTGGAGGAGGCGGCGGGAGGTCGCAGCGGGCTGAGCTCCGAGCGGCTGAAGGAGGAGTTGCTCTCCGACGCGCACCACGCCTACGACGCACGCGAGGAGCGGCTCGGCTCCGAGGTGATGCGCGAGGTCGAGCGGCGGGTCATGCTCTCGGTGCTCGACCGCAAGTGGCGCGAGCACCTGTACGAGATGGACTACCTGCAGGAGGGCATCGGCCTGCGGGCGATGGCCCAGCGCGACCCGCTCGTCGAGTACCAGCGCGAGGGCTTCCAGCTGTGGAGCGCGATGAACGAGGCGGTCAAGGAGGAGTCGGTCCAGCTGGTGTTCCATGTCGACGTCAAGGTCGACGAGCCGCAGCAGCAGGCACCGGCTCCGGCACCGGTGCACGTCTCCCAGATGCTCGGTGCGATGGCCGGGGCAGCCCAGGCCACCGCCCAGGCGCCGGCGGCGACCGCGACCGAGGTCGAGACCGAGGCCGAGGCCGCTCCGGTCGGTGGCGGCACGGGGGCGTTCGGCCCCGGCGCGGCCGGGCCGCGCGTGGAGGTCTCGGGCGTCGGGGTGGGGCGACCCCGCCATGGCGCGCTGCGCTACTCCGCACCGACGGAGACCGGTGAGGTCGAGCAGCGAGCCGGTGACTCACCGCAGCGCAGCTCTGGGCTCACCGACGATCAGCTCGCGTCGACGCCGAAGAACGCGCCGTGCCCGTGCGGGTCGGGCAAGAAGTTCAAGATGTGTCACGGCCGGCGGTGACGCCCGCGCACTCACGCTGACGCCGGTGCACTCAGTTGACGTCGGTGCACTCACGCTGACGCCGGTGCACTCAGTTGACGTCGGTGCACTCAGGCTGACGCCGGTGCATTCAGGCTAACCCCGGTGCGCAGGGTGGCCGCGCGCTTGGCGGCTGCACTGGTGCACCACACAGCAACCCCGGTGCACCGCATAACGACGCCGGGTGCGTCGAGTGGTGCGGCTGCGACGGTCCACCGGTGGGCGGGACGTTCGTCATCCGACGTGCAGGGCGCTGACCTTCCACCGACCGTCCTGGCCGGCGAGACGGATCGCGACAGCTCGTACCCGATCGCCGGCCCGGACGACGACGGCGGCCTCGGCGACACCGTCGGCCGGTTCGCAGATGCGCACCTGGAGCACGGTCACGCGAGTGCGCGCGCCCGTCGATGCCCGACCTGCCGCGACCCGGCGTGCGACGGCCGCGCCCCGGCGAGCCACCACGGAGTAGACCTCGGGCGTGGTCCAGCGCAGCACCTGCGGTGCTGGACGCAGGCCGTTCATCACCTCGAGCAGCGCGCTCGCGATGCGGCCGGCCCACTGCTGCGGATCGGGCAGGTCGGGCCGCCCGGTGCGCTGCGGCCCGAAGACCTGCGCGTCGGAGGCGGCGGCGAAGTCGACGGCGAGCGCGTCCTGGACATAGCCCGGAACTCGCGGCGCGTTCGCCGCCCGCACCTGACGAACCGCCTCCTCGAGACTGATCGGCGGGGGGAGCGGCACGGGCGGCAGCGGTTCGCGGGACCTGGTGACCCGCAGCGAGGCGGCGGTCATCTACGAGACCCCCGCGGGTGCCCGGAGGACCTGTCCAGGCAGGAGGACGTCGGGGTCGGGCCCGATGACGTCGCGGTTCGCCGCGTGCCACGCCGGCCAGGCGCGGGCGATGTCGGAGTCGAGGGGGGCGGCGCCCAGATGCCGCGCCGCGATCGTCCAGAGTGTGTCGCCTCGTCGGACCACGACGCCGGTGTCCTGTCGTTCGGACGACGGTGCCGCCCGCCGACCGCTGCTCAGCACCGAGACATCGGGTTGCGGCCGGACGACCGGGGGCGGGGCCACCCAGCGAGGGTCGGGTGTCGCGGCCGCGGCCGGCGGCGGGCCGGCGCCTGGTGTCCACGCCGGAGACGGGAGGTCGTCGCGGACGAGGACCACAGCGCCGCCGCCACGGTGGTGGGTGTCGGCGACCGCGGCGCTGGGCGTCAACGCCGCGGTCACCGAGACGCCGAGGACCACGCCGGCCACCCGCCGGACGATGACCGGGCTGAGCGCTCTACTCGCTCGCGCCGCGCCCCGGCCGACCGCACCCGGCACCCGGGTCAGGGCCTCGAGCAGCACGCCGAGTGCCAGCCAACCGCTGAGGACCAGCACCATCCCTGCCGCCACGGCGGCGAGCACGTCCGACGTGCTCTGGGGGATGCCGGCGCCGAGCCCGCGGAGCACCGGACCGAGGACGCCGGACGCCAGGACCACGAGGGCCAGAAGCCCCGCTGACAACGTCGCCGCCCGTGCGAGCCTCATCACGTGTCTTTTGACGTCATTTGATGCAGTTGACATGCATATGACCTTAAGTGATGCCGTTCGGTCCTGCAAGCAGTCGCGCCTCGACCCGGCTACGCTTCGCCGCGTGAGGTGGGAGGCGCTGTTCGAAGACCTCGAGGGGCAGCTCGCGGCCGAGGAACGGCGCGAGCTCGACGGCGAGGTCGCCGAGAGGACTCGCCGTGAACGGGCATTGGTCGGGCTCGAGGCGCGGTTGGCGTCATCCGTCGGTACCGTCGTGCGGCTCGGCCTGGTCGGAGGCGCCCGGGTCGACGGCGAGGTCCGCGACCACGGTGACGGGTGGGTGCTGCTCTCGGCTCGTCCCGCCGGTCACGACCTCCTGGTCCCGATCGCCTCGGTCGCCACGCTGGGTGGGTTGTCGGATGTCGCCGCACCTCCCGGCAGCGCGCGCCGGTTCGGTCTCGGGTACGCAGTGCGTGCCCTGGCGCGGGACCGCGCCACCATCGCACTGCTGTTACGCGGCGGGGGCTCACTCGCCGGCACCATCGACGTGGTCGGCGCCGACCACCTCACCGTTGCCGAGCACGCCGAGGGCGAGGCTCGTCGCCGCGAGAACGTGCGCGGTATGACCACGGTGCCGTTCGGCTCGGTGCTCACGATCGAGTCGCGTCGCCGGTACGCCTGACGTGGACGGCCGCTCGGGCCGATGCCCTCAGTGTCGGTGGCGCGCCGGATCGGAGGCGGATCCGCCCACGAGGCTTCGCACCTCACCGAGCACCTCGCGCCGGAGCGACTCGGGGCATCCCCAATAGTCGAACACGCCGCCGTCCGCGCTGTTGGAGCCGCAGACGACGATGACACCGGTACCGAACCGGTTCTTGAGGTGCGACGCGAGCCAGCCGACGAAACCGGAGTTGTCGACGGCGTCAGGGAAGTGGAAGCGCCAGAGGCAGAACCGCTCGCCGGAGGCCGACGTCGCGGGCGCGAGCTGGGACCATACGGCGTCGTCGCGCACCACGGCCACGGCATCCGACCGTGCGCGTGCCGCCAGCTCCGTGATCGGGAACTCCTCGAACGCGAACGGCTCGTCGTACACCGTGAGCCGGGCGGCGCCGATGACGCGGCGGAGCCGGGCGTCGGTGGCATCCGGGGTCTCGGCGCTGATACTCACCATGGCGACCTCGCACCTCAGCTCGCCAGGTCGTAGGCCGCGCAGCCGATCATCTCCATGCTCACCGTGAGCCGATCGATGCTGATGTTGCGCGCGATGGTGTCCTCGGGGGAGTGGTAGGGCGGTTCGAGCAGTGCCGGAGTGGCCTCGCCGCGCCACGAGAAGTTCGCCGAGGCGATACCGACCTCCTGGAACGACTGGTGGTCGCTCGCGCCGCGCTGGGTGACCGGCGAGATCTGTGGCTCGTAGCCGAGTCTGCCGGCCGCCGCCTGGATACGGTCGGTCGTCGCGTTGCCGGTGCCGGAGAACGACAGCAACCAATAGCGGCTCGCGGGGCTCCAGCTGGTGCCGACCATGTCGTTCTGGAAGACGCCACGGATCCGGTCCCGCCGGGTCTGCGGCAGCTGGGCCACATGGTGGCGCGAGCCGATCAGGCCCTGCTCCTCCGAACCCCAGAGCGCCAGCCGGATCGTCGCATCAGGCCCCGGCAGTGTGGCGAGGACCCTGGCCAGCTCGAGCGTGAGCACCGTACCGGACCCGTCATCGTTCGCACCCGGTGCGCCGATGACCGAGTCGTAGTGACCGGAGATGTAGACCACCGAGCCATCCGCCCCCTGCCGACCGGGGATGTCGGCGAAGACGTTGTTGCTCGTCAGCCCGCGGTGCGACGTCGTGCCGATGGTCAGCCGCAGCGCTCGGACCGCGAGATCCTCGCGCAGCAGCCGCTTCTGAACCTGTGCGACGCCGAGCACGGGAATCGTGGACACCGGCGTCCACGGCGGGGGCGCCGTGCCGGTCGTGGGCACCAGTCGCAGTGAGGCGGCGGACGCGCGACGGGGGAACTCGAGGTCGGCTGGCAGCAGTACGACGGCGGCGGCTCCCCGCCGCTGCGCGTCGAGCACGAAGGCCGCCCGCTGAGTGACGCGGGCCACCGGGTCGGCATCCTGCACGTCGTCGGCGAGCAGCACGGCGCCGGTCACCACGGCCGGATCCGCCGGCCAGGTCGGTGCGGTCGGTGACTTCACGTCGACGACCTGCCCGGTGACGGTGGTGTCGAGCCCGGCGTCCGGTGAGGCGCCCGCCTGCCAGCAGATGTCGTCGTCGAGCTGGCCGTCGGGGTCGCCGATGTCGGCGAGGAACTTGTCGGCGACGGCGAACGGTTCGAGGCGTACGTCGCGGCAGCCGGCGCCGCGCAATGACGCGAGGGCGTAGTCGGCAGCTGCCTTCTCGGTGGAGGTGCCGCCGATCCGCGGCCCGATCTGCTCGGAGAGCACGCGGAGGTCGGCGAGCGCCCTGGCCGGCCTGATCCGCCGGACGACCTGGTTGTCCCGCGGTCTGAGCGCCG
>JBOFLR010000107.1:0-2844 GCA_051657965.1 Dermatophilaceae bacterium | reverse complement strand
CGCGGCGGCGGCGATCGCCAAGCAGGCCCACCGTGACGGGTCGACCCTCCGCGAGGCGGCGCTGGCCTCGGGTCACGTCACCGCCGAGGACTACGACCGCTGGGTCGACCCCGAGGCCATGACCCGCCCCGGATGACGCACCGCCCGGCATCCGCCCGGCCGGCTCGACTGCTGCATGCGGCCGGCTGGCGCGGCTGCATCCGGCAGCACGGCTGGACTTCGCCCCAGGAGGTTCAGGTTCGCGGGAGAACCGTTCCCCGGCGCAGGTGAAGCTCTCGGGTTCGGGCGGGGAAGACCCGGACGGCCCTGAAAACGGGCGGCCGTCAGGCGCGGAGCAGCTCGCGCAGGTCGTCGGCGGTGAGGGCGCCGGAGAGGGCGCCACCGTCATCCACGACCTTGGCGAAGAGGTCGCGCTTGCGCTCCTGCAGCGCCACCACCTTCTCCTCGATGGTGTTGCGCGACACCAGCCGGTAGACGTTGACCGGCTTGGTCTGCCCGATCCGGTGGGTGCGGTCGACGGCCTGGGCCTCGGCTGCGGGGTTCCACCACGGGTCGAGCACGAACACGTAGTCGGCCTCGGTGAGGGTGAGCCCGAAGCCGCCGGCCTTGAGCGAGATGAGAAACACCGGCGCGTCGCCCTCGCGGAACGACGCGATGCGCTCGGCCCGCTTGCGGGTGCGCCCGTCGAGGTACTCGAACCCGATGCCCTCGGCCTCCAGCCGTGCCCGCACCAGGCCGAGAAAGCCGGTGAACTGGCTGAACACCAGCGCCCGGTGACCCTCCTGGGCCAGCTCTCCGACCTGCTCGACGAGTGTGTCGACCTTCGCCGACGACGCCAGGCCCGCGTAGCCGTCATCCACCAGCGAGGGGTCGAGCGAGAGCTGCCGCAGCACGGTGAGCGCGCGCAGGATGGCGATGCGGTTGCCGTCGAGGTCGTCGATCAGCCCGAGCAGCCGCTGCCGTTCGCGCTGCAGGTGCCGGTCGTAGACGGACCGGTGCCGCGGGTGGAGGTCGACGGTGAGCACCTGCTCCTGCTTCGGCGGCAGCTCGGTGGCCACCGCCTCCTTGGTGCGGCGCAGCATCAACGGCCGGATGCGACGGCGCAGGGTCGCCAGCCGCTCCGCGTCGCCCTCGCGCTCCACCGGGTTCGCCCACTGCTCCCGGAACACCACCGGGCGAGGCCACAACCCGGGCGCGACGATGGACAGCAGCGACCAGAGGTCCATCAGCGAGTTCTCCAGCGGCGTGCCGGTGATGGCGAACTTCGCTCTCGCCGAGAGCCGCCGCACCGCCTGGTACGTCTTGGCCTGGTGGTTCTTGACGAACTGCGCCTCGTCGAGCACCACCGCACCCCAGGCTCGCGAGCGCCACACCTCGGCGTCGATGCGGGCGACCGCGTACGAGGTGATGACGAGGTCGGCGCCGTCGACGGTCTCGCCCATCCCCACCCCCGCCTTGCCCCGGGTGCGGTCGACGACGACGGTGCGCAGGCCGGGCGCGAACCGCTCCGCCTCGCCGGCCCACGTCGACAGCACCGACGTCGGTGCCACGACGAGCACCGGGTCGGTGAGCTCGCCGCGCTCCTTGGCGCGGAGCACCATCGCCAGCATCTGCAGGGTCTTGCCCAGCCCCATGTCGTCGGCGAGCACCCCGCCGAGCCCGCTGTCCCAGAGCAGCGACAGCCACCGGAACCCCTCGACCTGGTAGGGCCGCAGCGTGGCAGCCAGCCCACGCGGGACCTCGGCCGGGGCGAGGGCGCCGTCATCCAGCAGCGCCCCGACGGTGCGTGACCACCGTGCGCTCTGCTCCTCGACGACCCCGAGCGACGCGAGCTCCTCCCAGAGCCCGACGTTGACCGCCGAGATGCGCAACGGATCGCTCGGGCGGTCCTGCAGCGAACGGGCCTCCTCGACGAGCCGCCGGAGCGCCTCGAGCTCGGGCCGGTCGAGGGCGAACCAGGTGCCGCTGTCGAGGATGAGGTGCTCGTGCTGCCGGGCGATGGCCTCGATCAGCGGGGCGAGCGGCACGTGCTCGCCCGCGACGGTGACCTCGATGCCGAGGTCGAACCAGTCGACCCCGTCGGCCGCCGTCTCGGATGACGTACCGCCCGTGCCGGATGACGCGCCGCCTGTGCCGGATGACGCGCCGTCCGGGCCGGGCGACGCATCGGTCGCCGAGACCGAGATCAGGGGCGCCTCCGCCGCCTCGCTGTATTCGGCCGGCTCACCCACCACCGTGACCTCGACATCGGGCTGCTCGTCGAGCACCGGCAGCAGCTCGGCGAACGACACGGTGGCGAAACCGTGCAGCCGCAGCTCGGGCACCAGCCGCTCCTCGCGGGCGACCCCGCGCCAGAGCTGCCGCATCGCCGCCGCCTCCGGCACCTCGCGCAGCCGCTCGACCAGGTCGTGCTCGGCCGCCCGATCGCGCATCGGGTCGGCCTCGTCAGACCCCAACGGCACGAGCACGGCGTTCTCAGCGGTGCCGTACCGGTACGTCCAGCCCAGGTGGACCCGGTGACCGGGCTCGAACGTCGCTCGCAGCGCCAGCCGCGGCGGCACGGCATCCGGCAGCTCGAGGTCGGGCGACAGCGACCGTACCCGCGCGCGTCGCCGGAGCCCGGGCAGGTGGGTGACGGTGAACCGGGCCCAGTCGCGCTCCGGCACCTCGACGACGCCGAGGTCGAGCAGCCGTTGCCGCGACGCGTCGAGCGGCTCGGCGAGGGCGCCCAGCACCAGGGTGTCGCCGTCACGCAGCCAGAACCCGGTGGCCGGTGAGCCGACCAGATGGGTCTCGGTGTCGTCGGCGCTGGGCAGGTCGAGCCGCAGCCGCAGGGCCGCGCCC
>JBOFLR010000106.1:0-3087 GCA_051657965.1 Dermatophilaceae bacterium | reverse complement strand
GCCCGGAGCCGCGCGACGACCTCCTCGAGGCTGAACGGCTTGGTGACGTAGTCGTCGCCACCGGCGGTGAGACCCGCGACGCGGTCCTCGACGGCATCCTTCGCGGTGAGGAACAGCACCGGCACGTGCGGGTTGTCGGCACGCATCCGGCGGAGGACCTCCAGGCCACCGACGTCGGGGAGCATCATGTCGAGGACGACGGCGTCGGGGTCGAAGTCCTTCGCCGCCCGCACCGCCGCCGCGCCGCTCGCGGCGGCACGCACCTCCCAACCCTCGTATCGCAGTGCCATGGAAAGCAGTTCGGTGAGGTTGGACTCGTCGTCGACGACGAGCACGCGGACGGCCGATCCGTCGGTGCGCACCATGGCGGGCGCGGTCCGTGAGGTGGTCTGCATGTGGGAAGTCTGTGCGCCTCCCTGGGTGGTTCCCTGCGGTACGCCTGTGCAGGTCCTGTGAAGAGCGGCGGATGACGCGGTGCGGCACGGCGTCATCGGGGCGTCTCGGTCAGGCGGGTTCGAGCCGCTGCCGGAGGATCGCGAGCTCGTCGGCGAGCTGGGTGGGCAGCTCGTCGCCGACCTTCGCGAACCACTCCTCGATGAGCGGCAGCTCGGCGCGCCACTCCTCGGGGTCGACGGCCAACGCGGCCTCGAGGCGGTCGCGGGTCATGTCCAGGCCGTCGGTGTCGAGCGCGTCCGGCGTCGGGACGTGCCCGATCGGGGTCTCGACGGCGGCGGCGCGACCCTCGATCCGCTCGATGGCCCACTTGAGCACGCGGCTGTTCTCGCCGAAGCCCGGCCAGAGGAAACCGCCCTCGTCGTCGCGACGGAACCAGTTGACGTAGAAGATCTTCGGGAGCTTGGCGGCATCCGCCGTCTTGCCGAGGTCGATCCAGTGCTGGAAGTAGTCGCCGACGTTGTACCCGATGAAGGGGAGCATCGCCATCGGGTCGCGCCGGACG
The DNA here is from genome assembly GCA_051657965.1 of Dermatophilaceae bacterium. Lineage (GTDB taxonomy): Bacteria > Actinomycetota > Actinomycetes > Actinomycetales > Dermatophilaceae > JBOFLG01. Next base: position 2,129 of record JBOFLR010000106.1, on the reverse strand, counting down.
ACGCCGACCGCGCCGGTGGCGGCTGCAGTGGTCTCGGAGGACAGCGTGGCGCCCATGAAGGTGCCGTGCGTCCAGTCGCGCGACTCGGTGACCAGGGGGATGGTCGTCTTGCGACGGCCACCGAAGAAGATCGCGGAGATCGGCACGCCGTTCGGGTCGTCGTACTCGTCGGCGAGGATGGGGCACTGCGAGATCGGCGTGCAGTAGCGGCTGTTGGGGTGGCTCGACGGCCCGTCGCTGTCGGGCGTCCACGGTTGGCCCTTCCACGAGGTGGCGTGGGCCGGCACGTTCTCCAGGCCCTCCCACCAGATGTCACCGTCGGCGGTGAGGGCGACGTTGGTGAAGATCGAGTTGCCCTGCTCGATGGTGCGGATGGCGTTCGGGTTCGTCTTCTCGTTGGTGCCGGGAGCGACGCCGAAGAAGCCGAACTCGGGGTTGACGGCGTAGAGGCGGCCGTCGTCGCCGAAGCGCATCCAGGCGATGTCGTCGCCGAGGGTCTCGACCGTCCAGCCCTCGACGGTCGGCTGGAGCATCGCGAGGTTGGTCTTGCCGCACGCGCTCGGGAAGGCCGCCGCGACGTAGTACACCTGCCGTTCGGGTGAGGTGAGCTTCAGGATGAGCATGTGCTCGGCCAGCCAGCCCTGCTCGTGCGCCATCGCCGAGGCGATGCGCAGCGCGTAGCACTTCTTGCCCAGCAGGGCGTTGCCGCCGTAGCCGGAGCCGTACGACCAGATCTCGCGGGTCTCGGGGAAGTGCGAGATGTACTTGGTCTGCGAGCACGGCCAGGCGACGTCGGCGGTGCCCTCGGTCAGCGGGTGGCCTACCGAGTGGAGGCACTTCACGTAGTCGGCGTCGCGTTCCTCGATGGCGCGCAGCACCTCGGTGCCGACCCGGGCCATGACGTGCATGGAGACCACGACGTAGGCCGAGTCCGTGATCTCGACGCCGAACATCGGTGTGTCGGAGTCGAGGTGGCCCATGACGAACGGGATGACGTACATCGTCCGGCCGACCATCGACCCTCGGTAGAGGGCGGTCATCGTCGCCTTCATCTCGGCGGGCGCCATCCAGTTGTTGGTGACGCCTGCGTGGGCCTCGTTCTCGGAGCAGATGAAGGTGCGGTCCTCGACGCGGGCGACGTCGGTGGGGTCGGAGGCGGCGTGGAAGGAGTTCGGCTTCTTGGCGGGGTCGAGGCGGGTGAACGTGCCGGAGTCGACGAGCGCAGTGGTGAGGGCGTCCCACTCGGCGGTGGAGCCGTCGCACCAGAGCACGCGGTCGGGCGTGGTGAGGGCGGCGACCTCGTCGACCCAGGCCTGCAGCCTGCGATGGGTCGTGCCGGGGCGCTCGGCGCTGTCGGCCTTCGGCGAAGGAGGCGGTGTACCCGGTTGCGGTGTCGTCCTGGGCTGGTCGTGCGAGCTGTCGACGGTGGGCTCGCTGTGCGAGCTGTCGGTGGTGGTGGTCATGGCTGTCCTTCCGCCGGTCCGGCTGGTGGTGGCCACCCCCCGGGTGCGCGGGCTCCGGACCGCGGTGGCGGTGGCCGGGCGCCCGCCGCTGGGAGCCTGAGGCTCACCGTAGGGTGGGCCGTCCTTCGGCAGTGAGGTGCAAGCGCTTCCGCCGCTATGAGGCGGCTCACAGCGCGGTGTCAATACTGAAAGAACTTGCAGGGATGCCGATTGTCCAGGTCAGACGGGGGTGAATGGTCGTCATCGGCGTTTCGAGGCGGCGGCGCGAGGGCGCGTCATCCATGCCGAGGGCGTCCGTCCCGGCCGAGAGTCGTGATCGCCGCGTCGTCGCTCGGTCGACAGGTGATAGCCCGCCCCGACCTCCCGACCGGCAACCGCTCGCCGACCGGCAACCGCTCGACCGCCCGACAGGCAGTGGCGGATGCCGCCGCGGCGCCACGCGCAGACTTCTCCCGCCGGTTGCCGAAGGGACACGCCCATGTCCTGTCCGTCGGCCGCTCGGCCGCGCTCGGGCGGCGCGGCGTCATCCGATTTCCCGCACAGCTGGACGCTCCGGTAGCCTTCGACAACGTTGCGCCCGGAGCGCGACAGGCGCCCGTAGCTCAACGGATAGAGCATCTGACTACGGATCAGAAGGTTAGGGGTTCGAATCCCTTCGGGCGCGCC
>JBOFLR010000105.1:0-4569 GCA_051657965.1 Dermatophilaceae bacterium | reverse complement strand
GCCCGGAGTCGTCGTCGGAACCGCCCGAACCAGGCCCGGAGCTCTTCGAGCCTGAGCCGTCCGAGCCGCGCCCGGAGTCATCCGAGCCGGAGTCCTCCGAGCCGCGCCCGGAGCCGTCCGAGCCCGGGCCCGAGTTGTCCGAGTCACCGCGGTCTCGGTCGTCGCGGTCGTCGCCGCGCTCGTCGCGGTCGTCGCGGTCTCGGTCACCGCCGTGGTCGTCATCCGCGTCGTCGGTGGCGGACGAGGACGGCGACGGCGAGGGCGAGGGCGAGGGCGAGTCGTCGGATGACGGGGAGTCGCTCGGCGTGGGAGTGGCGCTCACCGGTGAGCGCACCGGAAGGCGTTCGGCGAACGAGGCGTTGCCGAGCACTCCGACGAGCGCCGGGGTGACGGCCAGCGCGGCCCCGACGGCGATGTAGGCGATACGGCGCATGATGTGTCCTCTCGAGCGAGTGTGGCAGGTAGCGGAGTGGCTCAACCGGCGAACACGGCACGTGCGCTGCAGGTCTGGCCGGTGGCGGCATGCCGCGCGAACGCGGTGACGGTGTCGACGCCGGCGCGGTTCGTGATCCGCCGCTCGACCTCGAAGGAGCCGCTCGGGGCGACGGTGGTGCCGCTGCCCGAGGCCACGGCGATCCCGTTGTCGCGCATCGACCACGACCACACCTGACCCACCCGGTTCGAGTCGACCTCGAGCTCGACCTCGAGGCGACCGTCGTCGGCTTTGGCCTTGAGCTTCCAGGTGGCCCCCTGGCTGCACGCGCCCGAGGTGCGGACCTCGGGGTCCTTGGCGAGTGCGGCCGGCGTCGCCGTGGCGACGAGGGAGGTGGCGAGCGCGGTCGCCGCGAGCATGCGGCGGGTTCGGGTCGTGCGGGTCATGGCGTCCTCCGTGGTCCGGTCGGCCGAGCTGTCCTCGGCGCGAGATGACCACGGTGCGGCCCGCACCCGGACCGCCGCCATCGGCCCTTGGTCGTAGTACCCCTGCGGATGACGGTCACGTCGCCACGGCGACCGTCATCCGCCACCAGGGCCATCTCGCCAGCTCGGGTCCATCTCACCGGCTCGGGTCCATCTCACCGGCTCGGGTCCATCTCGCCGGCTCGGGTCCATCTCGCCGGCTCGGGTCCATCTCACCGGCTCGGGTTCTTCTCGCCGGCTCGGGTCCATCTCACCGGATGGCGGTCGTCTGGCGCCGCCGTTCGGGCACACCGACGCCACTCGGCGAGATCGACCCGACCTGGCGCCCTCGGTGCTCGGCGCCCCTCAGCCGGTCGGCCGCTGCGTCGAGACGACCGCTGCCCAGGGCTCACCCGAGTCATCGCGTCATCCGACGACCCAGTAGCGGGCGTCATCCGACGACCCAAGCGGCGGGCGTCATCCGCCGACCCGGTGGCGGGCGTCATCCGCTGATCCGGTGGGGACGTCATCCGCGGACGCTGGCGGGCGTCATCCGCCGTGCCGGTCGGCGTTGGCGTGGATGGCGTCGTGCACGTACTGCGCGAGGCCGGGCGCCTGGTCCTCGTACGTCGTCGTGAACCGCGGGTCGCTGACGTACATGTCGGCGAGGCCCCGGTGGAAGGCGTGGTCGAGGTCGTAGAACCAGCGGTGGATGACGAGCCGACTCGCCTCCGCGGCGTCCATCGCCTCCTCGGACGTCGGCGGGTGCCCGGCCTGCATTGCCTCGACCAGGCGGCGCCCGGCGTCGTCCTGCTCGGCCTTGATCCGCTCCCAGTCGGCTTTGCTGTAGCGCTTCGTCCGCTCGGCCGACTGCCGGTAGGCGTCGGACTCGCCCCAGCGCTCCTGCGCCTCGGCCTCGTACTCCTCGCGGTAGCCGTCGCCGAACAGCTCCTTCAGCTCCTCGGTCGTGGCGGGTCGGTGCTCCATTTCTCTCTCCAGTGCTCGGTCGATGGCCGCGACGAGCTCGGTGAGCTCGCCCAGCCGGGACACGACCGCGTCACGCTGGCGGCGCAGGTGCTCCTCCACCGTCCCGTCGCCGTCGAGCAGGGCCCTCACCTCGTCGAGGGGCAGGCCGAGCCGGCGGTAGGTGACGACGGTGGCGAGCCGGGCCAGGTCGGCCTCGTCGTAGAGGCGGTACCCGGCGTGGGTGCGGGCGCTCGGGACGACGAGCCCCTCGGCGTCGTAGTGGTGCAGGGTGCGCACCGTGACGCCGAAGGTCTCGGCGACCTGCCCGACGGTCAGCTCCACCCGTGCAGTCTGCGTGGTGCTCGCGGTCATGTCACCACCGTGGCGCCTCACGTCAGGTGAGGGTCAAGCCGGATGCCGCCCACCCACGCCCTCGCGAGACGGCGAAGCGACGCGGGTGCCGACCGCGCGCCATCCTGCACCCTCGGCACCCCACCTCCGGCCTGGCGAAGCGACGCGGGTGCCGACCGCGCGCCATCCTGCACCCTCGGCACCCCACCTCCGGCCTGGCGAAGCGACGCGGGTGCCGACGCGCGGCATCCTGCACCCTCGGCACCCCACCTCCGGCCTGGCGAAGCGACGCGGGTGCCGACCGCGCGCCATCCTGCACCCTCGGCACCCCACCCCTCTGGTGAAAGCGACTCCCACCGGGCGGGAGCTCGAGGACGCGCTCAGGTGTTCGGGCCCGCGAACCAGGTTCGCAGGGCACCTGCCAGGGCGAGGTCGCCGCGGGCCCTGACCTTGCCGGTCAGGAACATCGTCACCGGGTTGCCCGTGCCGACGATGAGACCGAGGAACTCGGCCGGCCCGAGTGTCAGCGACAGATCGGGCTCGCCGGTCGGGTGCTTGTCGATGCTGCAGGCGCCGCCGTCGACGACGACGGCATAGGTGTCGCTGGAACCGCTCGGACCACCGGTGATGCGGAAGTCGATCCGGGCGCTGCGACTGCCGGCCTGCTCGGGGCGGAACTGCCCGGGGAAGCGGGCGAACACGAGGTCGAGCAGAGCCTCCCGGTGCGGCCCGCCGAGGTCGGCGCGCAGCTCCCGCTGGGAGGCTCGCGACACCGTGGCGACGAACTCGGCGGCGGTCAGGCCGGGCAGCGTCTGCGGGTCGAGCGCCACGTCACGAACCTCCTTCGTCGCGGCATCACGAACCTACGTCGTCGCCGCCTTCGTCCCTACTGCGTCGCCGCCTTCGTCCCTACTGCGTCGCCGCCTTCGTCCCTACTGCGTCGCCGCCTTCGTCCCTACTGCGTCGCCGCCTGCGTCATCTCTCCTTCGTCGCCGCCTGCGTCGTCGCGGTCTTCTTGGCCCCCGTCTTCGTCGCCGCCGTCTTCGTCGCCGCCGTCTTCGTCGCCGCCGTCTTCTTCGCACCGCGCTTCGCGGCCTTCTTCACCGGGCCGCGGGCGCGCTTGTCGGCGAGCAGCTCGTATCCGCGTTCGGGGCTGATCGACTCGGGGTCGTCGTCGCGGCGCAGCGTCGCGTTGGTCTCACCGTCGGTGACGTAGGGGCCGAACCGGCCCTCCTTGACCACCACCGGCTTCCCCGACACCGGGTCGGTGCCGAGCTCGGCGAGCGGCGGCTTGGCCGCTGCCCGCCCGCGCTGTTTCGGCTGCGCGTAGATCGCCAGCGCCTCCTCGAGCGTGATGTCGAACAGCTGCTGCTCGGAGGTGAGCGAGCGCGAGTCGGTGCCCTTCTTCAGGTACGGCCCGTAGCGCCCGTTCTGGGCGGTGATCTCGTCACCGGTCTCCGGGTCGGCACCGACCACGCGCGGCAGCGACAGCAGCCGCAGCGCGGTATCGAGATCGATGGTGGCCAGGTCCATGCCGGCGAACAGGGATGCCGTGCGCGGCTTCGGGCGCTTGCTCTTCCCCTTGGCGGGCGGGTCCTCCGGCTCGGGCAGGACCTCGGTGACGTACGGGCCGTAGCGGCCGGCCTTGGCCACCACCTCGTGGCCGGTGGCGGGGTCGCGGCCGAGGACGCGGCCGTCGTCGGCCGCCCGGTCGAGCAGCTCGCGCGCCATCGCTGGCGTCATCTCGTCCGGGGCGACGTCGTCGGCGATCGACGCCCGCCGAGGCGAGGCGGGCGCGGCATCCGCCCGCCGGGGCGCGACGGAGGAGCCTGACTCGGCGGAACGAGAAGTCGCCGACGCGCCAGCGTCGTCCGGGTCTTCCCGGGGGTCCACGGGGGCAGCGCCCCCGTGCGGGGGGTCCCCGGGGGCAGCGCCCCCGGGCGGCACGACCTCCTCGACATAGGGACCGTAGCGGCCGACCCGCACCACGACGCCCTCGCCGATGTCGATGGTGGAGATGGCGCGGGCGTCGATGTCGCCGAGGTCCTCGACGAGTGCGCGCAGCCCCTGCGCCGAGGACGCCTCCTCGCCGAAGTAGAACCGCTTGAGCCATACCGCGCGCTGCTGGTCACCGCGGGCGATGGCGTCGAGGTCCTCCTCCATGGAGGCGGTGAAGTCGTAGTCGACCAGGCGGGAGAAGTGCTCCTCCATCAGGCGGGTGACCGCGAACGCGAGCCACGACGGCACCAGCGCCGACCCCCGGTGCGACACGTACCCGCGGTCCTGGATCGTCCCGATCGTCGACGCGTACGTCGACGGGCGCCCGATCCCCTTCTCCTCCATGGCTTTGACGAG
>JBOFLR010000104.1:0-4867 GCA_051657965.1 Dermatophilaceae bacterium | reverse complement strand
CAGGAACGCGCAGCCGAGCACGAACCCGAACACCGCCGGCGCGTTGCGGATCTGCTGCTCGGTGAAGTCGACCGACTGCGCTGTCTGCCCGTCGACGGCCACCTGCACCCCGGGCACGTCGCCGATGGTCGCCGGGATGACGTCGTCGCGCAGTGCCGCGAGCGCGTCCTTGGAGGCGTCGTCGTTGCCGGTGCCGGCCAGCGGCACGCTCACCACGGCCACGCGCTCGTTCGGGCTCACCTGTACCTCGATCGGCTCGTTCATCCGGCCGGTGGCCAGGGCCTCGGTGCGCAGTCGCTCCAGCGCCTCCTGCACGGGTGCGGCGGTCACGTCATCCGCCTCCACGTGGACCGTGGCCGGGGCCTGCCCGCCAGGGAACGCCGCCTGGATGCGGTCGTAGGTCTGCATCACGGGCACCGAGCGCGGCAGGTCCTCGACGCCTGGGAGCGCGGTGCGCAGCGAGAACGCCGGTACGGCGAGCACCGCCATCACGCCGACGCCGACGACCGTGGCCACCACCGGACGGCGCAGCACACCGCGCAGCACGACCGTCCAGACCTTGCTGTCGTTCGTGGTGCGGTACCGGTGCAGTACCGGCACCCGCAGCCGCTCCACCCGGTCGCCGAGCGCGGCGAGGGTGGCCGGCAGGAAGGTCAGCGAGCCGAGCACCGCCACGGCCACCACGAGCATGGTTCCCCACCCGATCGCGACGTTGGTCTGGTCGCCCGAGAAGAACAGGCCGGCCATCGCGATCAGCACGGTGATGCCCGAGATCAGCACCGACCGGCCGGATGTCGCGGCGGCGATCTCGAGTGCGCGCCGGGCGTCGCGGCCCTTGGCACGCTCCTCGCGTTCGCGGCGGATGTAGAAGAGCGCGTAGTCGACGCCCACGGCCACGCCGACGAGCAGCATGACGATCTGCGCGTTGGAGTCCACGTTGACCAGCGGGCTGGTGAGGGTCAGCAACCCGAGCGAGGCCACGAACGCGGTGAGCGAGAGGATCAGCGGCAGCAGCGCGGCCACCACCGCGGCGAACACCCCGATGAGGATGCCGGCCGTCACCACGACCGCGAGGATCTCGGCCCGCCGCAGGTCGTCGCCGATGGTCTCCTCGAGCGCCTTGCTCGCGCTGGCTCCGCCGAACTGCTCGACGGTGAGGTCGGGGTGCTGGCGCTGCACCTCGCTCACCGCGTCGAGCACCGGCTGCACCCGCTGGTCGGCGGTGTCGGCGTCGCCGGTGAGGTCGAAGGTGACCAGCGTGGCGCGGCGGTCCTTGCTGACCAGGCCGGCGCCCTCGTCATCCAGCACCGAGAGCACGTTGGTCACCTGACCGGTGCCCTCGACGGCGGCCACGGTGTCGGTCACGGCCTCCCGTACCGCTGCGTCCGCGACTGTGCCGGAACGGGTCTGCACGAGAACCTGCTCGGAAGCCGGCTGGTCGGGGAAGTCGCCGCGCTCGTAGATCTGCGCCGCCCGGGCCGTCTCCCCACTGCCGTCCGCCGGCTCGTACTCCACCCGTTCCTGGGTCGAGCCGATGAGGAAGACCCCGATCACGAACGCGAACCAGCCGACGATCGCGACGGTGCGGTGGCGCGCGCTCCACCGGCCGACCCGGCCGGCGAGGTTGGTGCGGCTCTGGGTGTGGCGGGACATGGGTGGACCTCCGGGACGGCGGGGCACGGTCGCCGGGGCCGGCGATGCGTCGACGACGTTAGAGAGAGCGCGCGGCCGAGACCATGGGGATTTCCCCCGGTCCTACCTCGGGTCATCCCTGAGAACCGGGAGGTCGCGGGTGCAGGATGCCGAGCGTCGCCCGTCCGCGCCTGACGTGTGGCCGTGGTTGGCATCGAGCCGGCTACGGGCTATCCACGGGCACCCCTGATACGCCGTCGGGCAGCGACCGAGATCACCGAGCAGTATTGCGAGACAGCGGCTCCCAGCCCGGTCTGCTCGACTGTCGGCTATCGAGCCGGTCGAAGAGCGAAGTATCCGCCGGACAGGGGGCGCAGCACGCTGAAGTGGCGGCGATCCAGCGTCAGCACCTCCCGGGTCCGGTAGGCGTGGGCCAGCACGACGATCGAGGCGTCTGCCAACCCGACTGCCTGGTCCTGGTAGCGCTCGACCACCTGCCGCGCAGCCACCAGCTCCGCGGCACCGAAGGCCGGCAGGTGGTAGTCACCGGTCGCCAGCTCGGTCAGTACCCGCAGCTCGGCCTGGACGCCGACCCGGGTGGCGACGAGATAGTCCAGCTCGGCGACGACATACGGCGACAACACCAGCGGTCGGTCCGTCGCCCTGACGATCCGAGCCACCCGTTCGTGCTCCGGCTCGGCCCGGTTGAACAGGGCGAGCAGCCCGCTGGTGCCGGTGACGATCAGCGTTCGCCGAATCCGGCGAGCAACTCGTCGGCGCGGCCGGCGATCGGCTCGTCCGACTCGAACAGTCCAGCCTGCGGCCGGGGCCGGCGCACGACCTGCTCGATCGCGGACCGGACGACCTGGGCCTCGGTGACCTCACGACGACGGGCCTCGCGTTGGACGGCGGCGTAGAGGTCATCCGGCAGGTCGACCGTCATCGTGCGCACACAACGGAAGGTACCGCCGCTGGCAGTACCGGGCGATGCCGTGGCCGCCCGTGGGCGGCATCCGCGAAACGCGCGCCGACCGGCTTTACTGGCTGCCATGCCTCGGATGCCGCGCACCGTCATCCCGTTCGAGACCGGTGTCGAGACGACCCGCACCGGCGACCTGTGGCTGTTCCGCGGTGGAACGGTGGCCGACCGCGTCATCCAGGCGGCGAGCAACGCGCCGGTCAATCACGTGGCGATGGCGGTGGTGCTCGACGACCTCCCGCCGCTGATGTGGCACGCCGAGCTCGGCCGCTCGATGCGCGACCACTGGAGCGGCGGCCACCATCGCGGCGTTCAGCTGCACGACCTGCGCGAGGCGGTCACGACCTGGCAGGTGCGCTACGGGCAGCGGGCCTGGCTGCGGCAGCTCACCCCCGAGGTCGGGGCGGAGCAGGAGGACGCGCTGCTCCGCACCATCGCGCGGCTCGACGGCGTGTCCTTCCCGTCGCACCTCGGCCTGGCGTGGCGGTGGCTTCGCGGTCGCGACGGGTACCTGTCGACGCGAGAGGCGGCGCGGCGCGAGGTGCGCCCCGAGGACGCTTACTGCGCCGAGGTGGTCGCGGCGACGCTCACCGCGATGGGGGTGCTGACCGACGACGTGCCGAGCCGCTGGTACGACCCGGGCCGGTTCTGGAGCGGCGACCGGCTGCCGCTCACCTCCGGATGGGACTACGGGCTCGAGGTCGAGGTGGCCCGCCCGGGCTGAGCCCCGTGCGGTTGCAGGCATCTCCCGGCGGGCGCACGATGGACCAAGCGTCGGGGCTCCACCTGCCGAACCACATGTCGCCACCCCCGGTGCGACGGTGACAAGGAGGTCACGCCGATGAGACCCGCGTTCCGGACCACCCGACCGACCACCCGACCGACCAGCCGACCGACCAACTACGCCGCGATCCTCGCGCTCTTCGCCGGAGTCGGGGTCCCTGCGGGCGCCGCGGCCACCACGGCCGCCGAGGAGATGCCGACCGTCGAGGTGGCCCCGGTCACGTTCGTCGACCCGGGCAGCGCCGCGGCGGTGAGGGTGCGGCTCACCGACGCAGCGTCATCCGCCGTCACCCTGCGCTGGACCGTCGACAACGCCGGCGTCGTCGCCCGGCCGACGGCCACCTCCGGGTCCGTCACCTTTCCCGCAGGCGCGACGGCGGGGTCCGAGCGGACGGTGAGGGTGCCCACCGCGGCGACCACCACGCCGGGCCCGGCATCGACCATGGCGTTGCGGCTCAGTGGGGTTCGCACGACCGGCGCCGCGCCGCGGGTGGTCGTCAACGCGCAGGGCCTTCCGTACCTCGACGAGTCGCTCCCCGTCCGCGCCCGGGTCGAGGACCTGCTCGCGCGGATGACGCTCGAGGAGAAGGTCGGTCAGATGACCCAGGCCGAGCGGATGTCGGTCGACGCCGACCCCAGCCTGATCGCTACCTGGCGGCTCGGGTCGCTGCTCTCCGGTGGCGGCTCCACCCCGAAGGAGAACACCCCGCAGGCGTGGGCCGACATGGTCGACGCCTACCAGGCCGAGGCGCTGAGCACGCGGCTCCAGATCCCGATGATCTACGGCATCGACTCGGTGCACGGCCACGGCAACCTGCAGGGCGCGACCCTCATCCCGCACAACGTCGGCCTCGGCGCCACCCGGGACGCCGGCCTGGTACGGGATGCCGAGCAGATGGTCGCCACCGAGACGCGCGCCACCGGCATCCCCTGGGTGTTCGCTCCGTGCCTGTGCGTCGCGCGCGACGACCGCTGGGGCCGCACCTACGAATCGTTCGGTGAGCACCCCTCTCTCGCAACCCGACTGGGAGGTGCGGCGATCAACGGGTTCCAGGGCAATGGCACCACCGACCTCGCCGATCCCGACCGGGTGCTGGCCACCGCCAAGCACTTCGCGGCCGACGGCGACACCGAGTACGGCAGTGGTCGCAACTCCGAGGGGGCGAACAGCAGCGACTACCCGATCGACCAGGGCATCACCCGGCAGAGCCGCCGGCACATCGAGAAGGTCAGCCTCGCCCCCTACTGGCCGGCGGTGCGCACCCACCGGGTCGGGTCGGTCATGCCGTCGTACTCGAGCATCGACCTCACCGACGACGGGCTCGGCAACCCGGTGAAGATGCATGCCAACAAGGCTCTCCTGCAGGGCTGGTTGAAGGACCGCGCGGGTTTCGACGGGTTCGTCATCAGCGACTACAACGGCCTCGACCAGATCCCGCTCCCGACCTACGGCGAGAAGGTGGCGGCCTGGGT
>JBOFLR010000103.1:0-1755 GCA_051657965.1 Dermatophilaceae bacterium | reverse complement strand
CGCCGACCTGCTCGTCATCGCCTCGCGGGTCGAGACCTACGGGATGGTGGTCACCGAGGCGCTGGCACGCGGGCTGCCGGTCGTGGCACCCGACATCGGCGGCATCCCGGAGGCGATCGGCCGCACGCGCGGCGGGCGGCGTCCAGGGGTCCTCGTCCCCGCGGGCGACACCGTGGCGCTCGCCGCGGCCCTGCGCCGGTGGCTCACCGACGAGGCGCTCCGTACGCACCTGCGCGGAGCCGCGGGTCGGCGCCGCCTCGCCCTGCGCACCTGGTCGGAGACCGCGGCATCGGTGTCGCGGCTGCTGGGCGAGGTGGCCGCCTGATGGGAGAGTCACGCGACACGGCCGAGACCGAGGTCCGGGTGAGCCCGCGCTGGCTGCGGCTGCGGGAGGGGCCCGACGCCGCCGCCCGCTCCGCCGAGCTCGCCGGCATCGTCCGCGCGGCGCCACCGCCCGGCTCGGTCCGCGCGGTGCACGACCTCGGCTGCGGTGCCGGTTCGATGGGCCGCTGGTTGAGCCCGCTCCTCGACGGTCCCCAGCACTGGGTGCTGCACGACCTGGACGTCGACCTGCTGCGGATCGCCGGGGCCGACCCTCCTGCGCGCGCACCGGGTGCATCCCCGGTCACCGTCGAGACCCGACGCGGCGACGTCACCCGCCTCGCGGCCGGCGACCTGGCCGGCGCCTCGCTCGTCACGCTCTCGGCGCTCCTCGACGTGCTCACGGCCGAGGAGCTCGAGCGGCTGGTGCGGTCCTGCGTCTCGACCGCGGCGCCGGTGCTCGCCACACTGTCCGTCACCGGCCGGGTGCGGCTGCGCCCCGCCGACCCGCTGGACGGCATCCTCGAGGCCGCGTTCAACGATCATCAGCGCCGCCCGACCAGCCGGGGCCCGCTCCTCGGCCCGGATGCCGCCCGTCGCGCCGTGACGCTGTTCGAGGATCTCGGCTGGCAGGTCCGGACCAGGCCCAGCCCCTGGCGGCTGGGTGCGGACAGCCGGGCGCTCACCTCCGCATGGCTCGACGGCTGGGTCGGTGCCGCCGTCGAGCAGCGGCCGGAGCTCGCCGCCGCTGCCGCAGACCACCTCGCCCGCCGCACCCGGCAGGCGCGGGCGGGGGACCTGCACGTCACCGTCGACCACCTCGACCTGCTGGCCACACCGCCCGGAGCGCTCCGGTGAGCGGGCGGCGGCTCCGTGCGCTCGGTGGAGCGGTCGTGCTCGGCGTGGTCGTGCTCCTGGCCGGGCCGGATGCCGTGCCGTCGGCCCTGACGTCGGTGGACGCCGGTGCGCTGCTCGCCGGGACGGTGATCGGCGCGGTCACCACGATGTGCGCCGCCTGGCGCTGGCAGGTCGTGGCCCGGCACCTCGGCACCCGGCTCTCGATGCCCGCGGCCGTCATCCAGTGCTATCGCGCGCAGCTGCTCAACGCGACCCTCCCCGGGGGCGTCCTCGGCGACGTCGGCCGGGGCGTGGGGCACGGGCGGGCGGTGGGCGACATCGGGCTCGGCCTGCGCGCCGTCGCGTGGGAGCGGACGTGCGGGTTCGCCGTCCTCGTCGTGCTCACCGTGGGGGCGCTCCTCGTGGCCGGTGCGTCCTGGGTGTCCTGGCCGGCCCTGCCGTCGTGGCTGCCGGCGGTGGCTGCCGCAGCGACCGGAGCCCTGGCCCTCGCGGGCTCCCGGTGGCTGCGCGGGCCGGTGCGGCGCGTCATCCGCACGGCTGTCGCCGACAGCAGGGCGCTCGCCACCCCGGGCGCGG
>JBOFLR010000102.1:0-10925 GCA_051657965.1 Dermatophilaceae bacterium | reverse complement strand
CGCCCGCACGGACGTCGGCGGCGCGTCATCCGGCCGCGAGAACGCCCGGGTCAACGTCACCAGGCTGATCCACGAGGCGGCGAACAAATCCGACGTGCTGTGGATCCGCGTCCCCGGCGGCACCGCTCATCCGGCCTGGTTCGCCTGGCACGACGATGGCGACGACCGCGGCCCCGGACCGGTGGCGCTCGTGGTGTCGGGCCCCGGCGAGCAACGCCTGCCCTGGCTGCCCGAACGGGTCGAGGTGATCCTCCGTAGCAAGGACACCGGGAGCCGCCTCATCACGCTCAACGCCGCCGCTCAGGAGCTGGAGCCCGGCTCACCCGCCTGGGACACCGCCGTCGAGGTGCTGCGCCCGCTCCGGCTGAACGCCGTGGGTGACGTGGGCGAGACCTGGCGGCAGGGATGCGTCATCCACGCCATCACCCCCCACGGGCGGCTCGTCGAGGAGCCGGGCAGGTACGCGGATGACGACGGAGCGGCGCCGGTGCGCCCCGCCGGGCCCGCCACCTCACGCCGGCGGCCCTGGCACTGGCGTGGTCGCGCCCGGGCCCGTCGCAACACGCGCCGCTGACACCCGCACCGCGCCGGTCGGGCGCCGTGACGCGGTTAGCCTGTGCAGCGTGAGCACGCCGACCCGCGCCTTCGTCGGCCGCCTGACCGAGCTCAACGTCTTCGACCCGCTCGGCGACCAGGTGGGCCGGGTGCGCGACGTCGTCGTCACCTTCGGCAGCTCCGTCCGACCACGCGTCATCGGGCTCGTCGTCGAGGTACCGGGCCGGCGGCGGGTGTTCGTGCCGATGACGCGCGTCACCTCGGTCGAGGGCGGCCAGGTCATCACCACCGGTCTGGTCAACATGCGCCGCTTCGAGCAGCGCCCCACCGAGACCCTGGTCGTGGCCGAGCTGTTCGAACGGCCGGTACGGGTCCGCCTCGACGACGGCGAGGTCGTCGACGCCACGATCGAGGACATCGGCATCGAGCAGCTGGGAGCGCGCGGATGGAGCGTCGCCCGCGCGTTCGTGCGGCGCGGGCACCCGCGCGGCGGCACGCTGACCCGGCTCGCCCGGCGGCGCGGTGAGACCGTGGTCGTCGCGATCGACGACGTGCGCGGCCTGCGCGAGAGCAGCGTCGGCCAGGGCGCCGCGAAGCTGCTCGAGAGCTACGACGACCTCAAGCCCGCCGACCTCGCCGAGGTCATCCACGACCTCAGCCCGCAGCGCCGCGCCGAGGTGGCCGCCGCGCTCGACGACGAGCGGCTCGCCGACGTCATCGAGGAGCTCCCCGAGCCTGACCAGGTCGAGATCATCGCCGGGCTCGCGGTCCGGCGGGCCGCCGACGTGCTCGAGGCCATGGAGCCCGACGACGCCGCCGACCTTCTCGCCGAGCTGCCGCCCGAACGTCAGGAGGAGCTGCTGCAGCGGATGGAGCCCGACGAGGCCGCCGACCTGCGCCGCCTGCTCACCTACGACGAGAACACCGCGGGCGGGCTGATGACGACCGAGCCGGTGGTGCTGGGACCCGAGGCCTCGATCGCCGAGGCCCTCGCGGTCGTCCGGCGCGGGCAGCTGTCCACCGCGCTGGCCTGCTCGGTGTTCGTCTGCCGGCCGCCGCTCGAGACCCCCACCGGGCGCTACCTCGGTGTCGTGCACATCCAGCGGCTGCTGCGCGAGCCGCCGCACAGCCCGCTCGGCGGCATCCTGGACAAGGATGTCGAGCCGGTGTCACCGGAGGCATCCCTCGGCGAGGTCACCCGGCGGCTGGCCACCTACGACCTCGTCGGACTGCCCGTGGTCGACGACGACGGGCACCTGCTCGGCGCGGTCACGGTCGACGACGTGCTCGACCACATCCTGCCCGAGGACTGGCGCGAGGAGCGTCACGACGTCGTCACCGGCGGCGCGGTCCGCCATGGCTGACCGCGACCGCCGGCCACGGATCGACCAGCCCCGCGAGGGCGGTCGCCGCTGGACCGCACCGCCGCTGCTGACCCAGGAGACCTTCGGCGTGGTCTCCGAGAAGTTCGCGCGCTTCATGGGCACCCCGTACTTCCTCATCGGGATGACGCTCGTGGTCGCCCTGTGGGTGCTGTGGAACACCCTGCTCCCCGAGCATCTGCGCTTCGACCCCTACGCGTTCATCTTCCTCACCCTGATGCTCAGTCTCCAGGCCTCGTACGCCGCCCCGCTCATCCTGCTCGCGCAGAACCGCCAGGCCGACCGCGACCGGGTCGCTCTCGAGCAGGACCGCGCCCGGGACGAGCGCAACCTGGCCGACACCGAGTACCTCACCCGGGAGGTCGCGGCGCTGCGGCTGGCCATGCGCGACATCGTTACCCGCGACTTCGTGCGCGGCGAGCTCCGCGACCTGCTCGACGAGCTCGAGCAGCGCGGCATCGTCGTGGTCCACCGCCAGTCGGTCGGCGCCGATCCGCCGGAGGGCGCGGGCGAACGGCCCGGCAGCTCGACCTAGACTCGGGCTCATGCCGACGATCGCGCCAGAGGCGCTGCGCGCCGCCCTCGCGAACGTCATCGACCCCGAGATCCGCAAGCCGGTCACCGAGCTCGGCATGGTCGAGAGCGTCAGGAGCGACGACGACGGCCGGGTCGCCGTCACCATCCTGCTCACCATCGCCGCGTGCCCGCTCAAGGACACCCTGACCCGCGACACCGAGTCCGAGCTGCGCAAGGTCGAGGGCGTCACCGACGTCACCGTCACCCTCGGCGTCATGGATGACGAGCAGCGCGCGGCGCTGAAGACCCACCTCCGCGGCGGTGTCGCCGAGCGCGAGGTGCCGTTCGCGAAGCCCGGCTCGCTGACCCGGGTCTACGCCGTCGCCTCCGGCAAGGGCGGCGTCGGCAAGAGCTCGGTCACGGCCAACCTCGCCGCGGCGATGGCGGCCGACGGGCTCTCGGTCGGGGTCGTCGACGCCGACATCTACGGCTTCTCGATCCCCCGCATGCTCGGCGTCGAGGGCCGGCCGACCCAGGTCGACGACATGATCCTCCCGCCGCTCGCGCGCGACGTGAAGGTCATCTCGATCGGGATGTTCGTGCCCGGCAACCAGCCCGTCGTCTGGCGCGGGCCGATGCTGCACCGTGCGCTCCAGCAGTTCCTCGCCGACGTGTTCTGGGGCGACCTCGACGTGCTGCTCCTCGACCTGCCGCCCGGCACCGGAGACATCGCGATCTCGGTCGCTCAGCTGATCCCGGGCGCCGAGATCCTCGTCGTCACCACCCCGCAGCAGGCTGCGGCCGAGGTGGCCGAGCGGGCCGGCGCGATCGCGCTGCAGACCCATCAGCGCGTCGCCGGGGTGGTCGAGAACATGAGCTGGCTCGAGCTGCCCGACGGTACCCGCCAGGAGATCTTCGGTGCTGGCGGTGGGCAGCAGGTCGCGGAGTCGCTCACCCGCGCGATCGGAGCCGAGGTGCCGCTGCTCGGCCAGGTCCCCCTCGACACCGCATTGCGCATCGGCTCCGACACCGGCAGCCCGGTCGTCCTCGACCAGGGTGACTCGCCGGCAGCGGTGGTGCTCCGGGGGATCGCCCGCGGTCTCGTCACCCGTGCGCGCGGGCTGGCCGGCCGTTCCCTCGGACTCACCCCAGCCGGCCGCTGACCGCACGGTCACGGCCGGCGCTGATCGCGCACGGTCTCGCGGCGCACCGGGACGGTCACGCGACCCAGTGCCTTGGATCGGCACTTCGTCCTAGCTCGGCGACGGGCGCACGTGTCCGCCATGCCGGAGTCCGCCATGCCGGAGTCCGCCGTGCCGGGCGGTCAGAGCGTGGCGATACGTTCTCCCCATGGCATCCGTTCCCGATCCGCCCACCGGTGACGGCGAGCTCGCCGTCACGGCAGCGGTCCGTGGCATGGCCGAGGCGCGACTGCACGTCGGGGACAGTGGTGGTCGCCTCATCAAGGACGGCGACGACGTCGCGACGGCCGCAGACCTCGCCGTCGAACAGGTCATCCGGGACGTGCTGGCGGCGGCCCGGCCGGGGGACGGCATCGTGGGCGAGGAACTCGGGGCGATACGGGCGGGGAGCCGCAGGACGTGGCTCGTCGACCCGCTGTGCGGGACCAGGAACTTCGCGTCGAGCACGCCGCCCTACTGCGTCAACGTGGCCCTCAGGACCGATGGAGCGGTCACCTCCGCCGCCGTCGCCGATCCCGCGACCGGCGGTGTCGTGTGGACCGACGGTGAGACCACGTTCGAGCGCACCGACGGCGGTGCGGATCGCCCGGTCGCCCCGTCCAGCGCCAGCCGGATCGTCGAGCTCAACGCGGACGGTCCGGGCGACCACGTCGGGCCGTTGCTCGTGGCCGACCGGGAGTTCAGGCGATGGATGAGCCCACGAGTGTCGGCCTCGACGATGGCCCTGGCCTGGGTGGCGTCGGGGCGGCGCGCAGCGTACATCTCGGACGGTGACCTGCTGGACAGCGTGCACTTCGCCGCCGGCATCGCGCTGTGCGTGGCGGCCGGGTGCGAGGTCACCGACCTCGAGGGCGGCCCGGTGGCGACGGGCCGGGGGTTGGCGATCTCGGCCGAGCGTCGGACTCACGTCGAGCTGCTGGACCATGTGGCGAGCTGCTTGGCCGGGCGAATTGGCTCGTCCGCGGGAAGTACGTCCTAGCTTCCCGTGTCACATGGCGCCGTCAGCACCCGGTCCCGAGCGGGCCGGGTCCAGTATGTCGGCGTTGACCGCGAACGTGCGGGTCGTCGAGGTTGCCGCGGCTTCCCAGCCCCTCGAGCCGAAAGGGTGAGGGGCTGGTCAGGTGGCGTCGGAGTCGTACGGCGTGGGTCGGTCGGGGTCGAATTCCTCGGCGCCCCAACTGCTGTAGGCCGGCTCGAGAATCGGCTGTTCCTCGGCGCCGTCGGTGCTGTCCTGGTCGCTCGACGACACCGACGGTGCCGCAGCCCCGCCCGCCGTCCGCGAGCTCGAGGCCCCGTTCACCGGCGACGGGTCGTCATCCGCCCTACCCGCCGTGCGTGCCGCGGAGCGGACCGACCCGATCTCGTCGCGCAGCGGGTTGATGGCGTCGTCGAGCGGTTCGCGCAGGGCCTCGCGGACGATGCGGCGCGGGTCGTACTGACGCGGGTCGTACTGGCGCCAGTCGATGTCGTCGTACTCAGGGCCGAGCTGGTCACGCAGCTGGCCGCGCGCGCCCTCGGCCATGACCCGCAACTTGCGGATGCCGTGCGCGAGCTTCGCGGCGTACTCGGGCAGCCGCTCCGGGCCGAGGATGAAGACCGCGAGCAACGCGAGCAGGATGATCTCCCACCCGTTCACTCCGAACACCGCGTCACCATCCCTTTCCTCGAGGTGGGCCGGCGTCAGTCGCCGGAGCCCTCGAGCACCATGGTGACATCGCGGTCCTTGCCGTCGCGACGCACCGTCAGGGTGACCTTGTCACCGATGGCCCTGGCTCGGATCGCCACCACCAGCTCGCCCTGCTCGCTGAGCGGCTTGCCCTCGAAGGCGACGATCACGTCACCGGCACGGAGCCCGGCATCGGCCGCCGGGCCGTCGGGATTCACCGCCGGAGCGCCGTCCGGGCCGGATGCCGCGATGCGCACCCCCTCGCCGTCGAACTCGTCGTCGAGGTACACCCCGATCACCGGGTGATCGGCCTTGCCGGTGCGGATCAGCTGGTCGACGGTGGTGGCCACCTGGTCGGACGGGATGGCGAAGCCGACCCCGATGTTGCCGCCCTGACCGCTTCCGTCGATACCAGGCGCCTGCGCGATCGCGGTGTTCACGCCGATGACCCGGCCCGCCATGTCGAGGAGTGGCCCGCCCGAGTTGCCCGGATTGATCGCGGCGTCGGTCTGGATCGCGTTGATGAACGACTGGTCGTCCTCGTCGCCCGGCGTCACCGGTCGGTCGAGGGCGCTGACGATGCCGGTGGTCACGGTCGAGTCCAGCCCGAGCGGGGCGCCGACCGCGATGACCTGGTCACCGACGACGACATCCGAGGAGCGCCCGACCGCGATCGGTGCCAGGTCGGCGCCGTCGACCTTGACGACGGCGAGATCGTAGGACGCGTCGCGGCCGACGACGGTGCCGGTGGCCCGCTTGCCGTTGGCGAGGACGACGGTGATCTTGCCGGAGTCGGCGGCGCTCGCCACGACGTGGTTGTTCGTGACGACGTGCCCCTTGTCGTCGAACACCCAGCCGGACCCGGTTCCGGCGCCATCGGCACCGTCGACGCGGAGCGTGACGACACTCGGGGTGACCTTGGCCGCGATGTTGGCGATCGTCCCCTCGGGCCGGGCGGTCGCGCCGGCCCCCGGCCGCGGGGCCTCCACCGTGGCACCGCTGCGACCTGATCCGGACTCGCCGTCGGCGAATGCCACCCCCAGGATGCCGCCGGCGGTCCCGGCGACCAGCGTCGCGACGATGCTGACCCCGATCAGCGCTCCCCAGCCCGGACGCCGGCGCGGGCGCTCCGGAGACGGCACCGTGTCCCCGCCGGGCGGCCAGCCGGGCATGGGTGCGGTCTGCGTGGCCCAGGTCGGGGCGCCGGACGCGGCAGGAGGGTGCGACTGTCGCGCGTCGTAGGCCGGGGGCGGCGGAGCCGGGTGCGCCGCCACCTCGGGGGTGCCGGGCTGCGCCGGCGGTGCCGGCCGCTCCCAGGGGCTCCACGGGCCGCGGCCGGACTGCTCGCCCTCACTGCTCATGGTGACGATTCTGCCCCGAGGCCCGGCAGCGAGGCACCCGGGGGGCTGGTCGTCCATCGAGCCGGGGTGCGGAACGTGGCCGGCTCACCGGTGACGGCGACGCTTCCGGTCGGCACGCTGACGGGTGTCGTGGTGACGGTCGTGACCGCCGGACCGGTCGACCCGGTGCCGGCGACGGTGAGGCTCCAGGCCGCGGCCGCCGACAGTCCGGCCGCCGCGGCGGCCACCATGGTGGCGCGCACCGGGCTGCGGTGGCACGGGGGCGCCGACGGCGCGAGGAGCCGCAGCGGGTCGCGCCCCGGAGCCGCCGGACGGACGGGTGACTCCGCCGCGAGCGTGCGGCCGAGCGCGAGGAGGCTCGCCTGTAGCTCCCCGGGCATCGACGGCGCGCCGGCCAGCGCGCTCCGCAGCTGCCGCTCCTCGCCGACGGCCTGAGAGCACAGCCGGCACGCGACCAGATGCCTGGACCACGCCCATTCCCGGTCGGGGGACAAGCTGCCCGCGACGTACTCACCGAGCTCGTCACCGAGACACGAGATGCGCGTCGACACGCTCACACGGTTCCCGCTGCGGGTCGGCGCACCATGCGCCCGGTTCGGGTCGGCACGCTGCGTGAACTGGGCTGCGGCGCACGGTGGGCGAGCGAGGCACGTAGCTGGGCACGCCCGCGGTGGATGCGCGACCGCACGGTGCCCAGCTTGATGCCGAGCGTGGCGGCCACCTCCTCGTACGAGAGACCTTCGATGTCGCACAGCACGACAGCAGCGCGAAAGTCCGGCGACAGCGCGTCGAGGGCGCGCTGCACGTCGTCGTCGAAGTGGCTGTCGGTGTACGCCTGCTCGGGGCCGGGGCCGCGGCTGGGTAGGCGGGCCGCGGACTCGTCGGACAGTGCGTCGAAGCGGATGCGCTGCTTCCGCCTCATCCGGTCGAGGAAGACGTTGGTCGTGATGCGGTGCAGCCACCCCTCGAAGGTGCCGGGCTGGTAGGTGTGCAACGAGCGGAACACCCGGATGAAGACGTCCTGGGTGAGATCTTCGGCGTCGTGCACGTTGCCGGTGAGCCGGTACGCCAGCCGGTAGACGCGGGCCGAGTGCTGCTCGACGACCTGTTCCCAGGTCGGAGCGACCCAGGCCGGACCGTCGTCGGAGGTTCCGGCCGTGTCGGTCACGACGGCGTCGGCGGTGGTCATGTGGTCCCTTACCAGGCTGGTCATGTCACGAATGATGACGTGCGTTGCCCGTGGATTGTTCCGGCGCAACCTGAGCGTCGGCTGGGAATCGAGACGGATGACGTGCCCGTGCCCGCGCCGCGCCGCCGACGACCGGTGCGAGCCCGGCCCTACTGTGGGGGCCATGAGCGTGATGAAGCCCGCGAGCTGGAGCTACGCCGAGGAGTTCGTCCCCGAGCCGGAGGTCGTCGCGGCAGCGCGGCGGCGCGGAGTCGAGTTCGGCCATGCCTCGCCGGTCGGCACCGGCGCCGGGGCCGTGCTCGGTGTGCTGGCGGCGGCCGTGCAGGCCCGACACGTGGTGGAGGTCGGGACGGGCGCGGGCACGTCCGGACTGTGGCTCCTCGGCGGGATGCCCGAGGACGGCGTGCTGACGACCATCGACTCCTCCGCGGAGCATCAACGGGCCGCACGAGAGGCGTACGCCGCGGCCGGATACGCACCACAGCGCACCCGGGTGATCACCGGCGCAGCCGCCGAGGTACTGCCGCGCATGACCGACGGCGCGTACGACATGGTGCTCGTCGATGCCGACAAGCCGGGCTATCCCCGCTACGTCGAGCATGCGGTCCGACTGCTCCGCAGCGGCGGGGTGCTGGCCGTCGACAACATGCTGTGGGGCGACCAGGTGGCCGACCCGACCGCGCGGGACTCGGTGACGACCACCCTGCGAGACCTCGGCAAGACGCTGCGTGACTCCGACGACCTCGTCGTGTCGCTGCTCCCGGTGAGCGACGGCCTCCTGGTGGCGGTCCGCCGCTGACCGTCATCCGCTGGCCGTCATCCGCTGACCGTCACCAGAGGTCGGTCACGAGGCGGCGACGTTGGGCCCGGCCCCACGCCGGAACCCGGCCGGGCCCTCGGCGATCGCCACGACCTCCCACTCCTCGATCGCCACGGGTGCGGAGCCGATGATCCGGCTCCCGGGGGCCGTGTCCGCGCCTGGCTCGAAGTCCTCCCGGAAGGCCGTGCGCTCCTGCTCGGTGTCGAAGACGTAGGTGCCCTCGAACCACTCCCCCTCTCGCATCCGCCACACCTTGAAGGCGAGGCCGTCGAGGAACATGAAGCGGGCGATCGACGTGCCGACGACGTACTCCCGCAGGTCGTCGGGCGCGGTCGCGGGCGCCCCCGTCAGCGACCAGCGCACGGTCAGGCCGTATCCGGCGTTCATCTCGTCTCCTCCAGCCAGCGCAGCAGCAGTCTCGTCCCGAACCCCGTGGCGCCCTCGGCGTGCAGCCCGGCGTCGGCGTCGGCACGCCCGGCGCCCGCGATGTCGAGGTGGGCCCAGCGCCTCGAACCGGTGAACTCGCGCAGGAACAGCGCCGCCGTGATGGCCCCGCCCCCGACACCGGGTGCGTGGTGGGCGAGGTCGGCGACCTGGGAGTCGAGGGCTCGACGGTAGGCCGCGGGCAGCGGCATCCGCCACAGCGTCTCACCGGTCGTGTCGCCCGCCGCGACGAGCTCGGCGGCGAGGGTGTCGTCGGTGGCGAACACCGGCGCGGCGACCCGCCCGAGGGCGATACGCGCCGCGCCGGTAAGGGTGGCGATGTCCACGACGGCACGAGGGTCGAGCTCGGCGTCGGCGTACGCCAGCGCGTCGGCGAGCACGATCCGGCCCTCGGCGTCGGTGTTGCCGATCTCGACGGTGCGCCCGCCCCACTGCCGGATGACGTCACCCGGCCGGTATGCAGAGCCGGACACCGCGTTCTCGGCCAGGGCGAGGAGGCCGGTGACCCGGACCGGGATCTCGAGGTCCCGGCACGCGGCGAGCACCGCGAGCACCACCGCGGCACCGGACATGTCGGTTTTCATCCCGACCATGTGCTCGACCGACTTGACCTGCAGGCCGCCGGTGTCGAACGTGATCCCCTTGCCCACCAGCACGATCCGCGGCGTGCGTGCGGTGGCGCCTGCCGGCTCGTGGTCGAGGCGCACGAGCCGGGGCGGTGTCGCCGACCCCCCGCCGACGGCGAGCAGCCCACCGAACCCGTCGCGGCGCAGTGCCCGCTCGTCCCACACCGTCGCCGACAGCCCGGACCGGCGCGCCACCGTCTGTGCCTGGCGGGCGAACCAGCCCGGGTTCTTGACGTTCGAGGGCGTGGCCGACAGCGCACGAGCGAGCAGCTGGGCGCGTGCCCGGGCGACAGCGCGGATGACGACCCTCGCGCCGTCCGCTCCCCCGCCGCGGACCTCGCAGTGCGCCGCCGGCGCTGTCGGGGTCACCGGCCCCGCGGCGGCGAACCGGGGCGGCACCCAGCTGCCGAGCACGACGCCTTCGACGTAGGCGGCGAGCGCGTCACCCACGACGTGATCACCGAGCGCGTGCACGACCGTGTCGCGGCCCCGGGTGGCGCGGCCGGCGGCGGCACCCGCCGCCCGCCAGCCGCCGGCATCGCCCGAGCCGGTGCCCACGACGACGGCGCGGCGCACCGGTCGGTCTGCGGGCAGCGGCACCTCGGTGACCGACCCGGCATCCGGCGACGACTCGTGGACGTCGAGGAGGCGCGCACCCAGGGCCGCCGCGTCGAGCGCGTGCCGCGCCGCGTCATCCCCGTGAGGTCCGTCGCCGACGGCGATCACGAGCACCTCGGTGCCTGCGGCAGCCGGGCCGGCGGCGTCGTCCGGGCTGACGGTCCACGTGGAGAGGGGAGGGTCGAGGAGGACGTCGGGTCTCGGCACCGTGTGACCCTAGCCCAGCCCCAGCACGCGGCGAGGCCCCCACCACCGGGTGGTCGGAGGCCTCGCCGCGGTCCGGGGACCTAGATCAGTTCAGGCCCTCGCAGTTGTCGATGGCATCGCCGAGCGCACGGACCTCCTCGGGGGTCATCTCGACGACGAGCCGCCCGCCACCCTCGAGGGGCATGCGCAGCACGATGCCGCGACCTTCCTTGGTGACCTCGAGCGGGCCGTCGCCCGTCCTCGGCTTCATCGCCGCCATAGTCATCCCTTCATCGCCGCGGCTGCGGGGCTGCGCGCCGCGTGGTGCACCGACGCTGGGCCGCCGGGTCTGCCGGCAAT
>JBOFLR010000101.1:0-3698 GCA_051657965.1 Dermatophilaceae bacterium | reverse complement strand
GTGCCGTCGACGAGGTAGGTGCTCATCGCGTCGATGGCGCACTGGCTCGTCCCGCCTGTGGTGTGCCCGAAGCCGTCGACGGTGAGCAGGCGGGCATTGCCGAGCTGCCTCGACACGCGTCGGGCGTTGACCAGCGGGGTGGCAGGGTCGTAGGTGTTGCCGATGACGAGCACCGGTGTGGTGGTGCGCGCCGACCACGGACCGGCGTACCGCCTCGACTCCGGCTTCGGCCAGGTCGCGCACTGCAGTGCGTCGTAGATCTGTCCGCGGCCGAACGTCGGGTACACCTTCTCCAGACCGGCGGCAACCAGTGGGTACAGGCTCGGCGATCGCGCGAACGCGCCGTCCGAGCAGCTCACTGCGTGTCGGGTGTCCTCCGACGCGTCGTAGTCATCCTCAGGTGCTGCGCCACCGGAGTTCGCCACGGCCGATTCGGTGCCGTCCGAGCCGGACGGCACCGCCGGTGACGATGGCTCCGTGGATCCGGTGATGACGTCGTACGCGTCCTGGAGCTGTCCGGCCAGCTCGGCGAAGGCGGCGACCGAGTACAGCGCGGCCCCGGTGGCCGACAGCACGCTGTCGTAGGTGAGCGGTTCCGACCCCGCCACCTCGACCGGTCCCTCACGGAGGCGGTCCCGGATGCGGTCGAACTTGGCTCGTGGGTCGCCAGGGGAGAAGGCGCAGCCATCCTTGGCCTCGGTGCACGCCGCGAGGAAGCCGTCGAGTGCCTTCTCCGCTCCCGCCGCTATACCTGGTCGGTCCCCGAACGGTGAGCTCGTCCGCTGCTGCGGGTCGAGCACCCCGTCGAGGATCACCCGGTCGACCCGGTTCGAGTAGACGTTGAGGTACGTGTTGCCGAGCAGCGTGCCGTACGACAAGCCGAAATAGCTGATCCTCTCCTCGCCGAGCGCCTGTCGGATGAGGTCCATGTCCCGCGCCACGTCGAGTGTGGTCATGTGCCGTAGTACCGGCCCGGCGTTGCGCTCGCAGGCCCGGGTGTAGTCCCGCTCGCTACGCAGCTTTTCCGCCACCTGCTCGTCGGTCAGCGGGACCAAACTCTCGCCGCGGACCTTCTCGTACTCGGCGTCGGTGTCGAAGCACTGGATCGGATCACTCAGGCCCACCCCGCGAGGGTCGAAGCCGATGACGTCGTAGCGCCGGGCCGCGTCGCCGACGACCTGCGGGATCTCGGCGGTGACCTTGGTCCCTTCGACCCCCGGGCCGCCGGGGTTCACCAGCAGCACTCCCAGCCGTGTGTCGAGATCCTCGGCGGGCAGGCGGTTGAGCGCGATGGTCACCGTGCGACGGTCCGGTCGGTCGTGGACCAGCGGCACCTCGAGCGTGCCGCACTGCAGATCCTTCTGCTTCGGGTCCGTGCAGGGCGACCACTCGATCGGCGCACCAGCGGACGCAGCCGTCCCGGTGGTCCGTTCGACATTCTTCGCGCTCGCGACGCCGGATGGCCCGGCCGCTGCGCCCAACCCCGCTGTCGCGACCGCCAGCGCACCGATCGCCGCGACCGACCGCCGCTCTCGGCGACGCCATCCGCGTGGCCCTGAGGCCGGTCTCCACGTCATCCGTCCATCTCCGTCCGCTCCTGGGCGCCGGCGCTGTACCGGGCCGCCGATCGCCTCCTCGCCGGCGCCGGAGGTCATGCAGACCTCACGGACGGCGAGGACGCCTGCCGGGCGACGCTAGGGCGGCCCGGGTCTGCGCCGGACCCCCCGACCAGGGGGTTCGCGGACCTGGCAAGGTGTGCCCCCTACTCGGGGAGGGTGGTCGTACCCATGGGCGCCGCCCCTCGTCGGTGGGCGAGCGCGATGAGCTCGTGCCGCTGCGAGACACCGAGCTTGCGGAGCAGGTTCCCCACGTGCCACTTCGCGGTCTCGGTGCTGATGAAGAGCTCACGGGCGATCTGCGGATTGGTCAGCCCCCGGGCCACCAGGTCGAAGACCTCGCGCTCTCGCGCGGTGAGACCGGCCGGCTCGTGGAGTTCGACCGTCCTGGACGAGGTGCCGGATGCCGGCTCAGCGGCATCCGACTCGGGACCGCCGGCTTCATCCGCGTCCCGCTCGGTGGGCAGGTCGGGTGCGACCTCGCTCCGCGACCGACGACGTTCGGCCTGGACCCAGCCGATCGCCCAGGGTCCGACGACGAAGGCGGACCCGACGAGAGCGACCGAGGCCGCATCCGCGGTGCCGGGATTGACGTCTCCGACGATCTCCGCGATCACGACGAGCGCCAGGCCGGCCGCGCACGCCGCACACCGGGTCGCCGCGCTCCGGGCGTAGGCACCGACGCCGTACATCGCGAACACGATCGAGAGATCGGCGGGTGTCGGGGGGCTCGCGGTGACGAACCGGATGACGGTCAGCGCCAACACCGCGGTGGTGGCGCCGACCGGCCGGCTACGCCGCCACAGCAGGGGCACCGACTGGGCGAGCGACAGGGCGAACCACCCCAGCCCGTCCCGAGGGTCGGAGACCAGGGCGTCGACCCCGACGACGACCTGGTCGAGCGGCAGGACGAGCGCCGAGACGCCGACGAGCGCGAGGACGAGGATGCCGTCGACCGGGTCGATCCGGGCACGCGACCAGAGGTGGGAGACGGACGGCATGTCACGACATCCTCGCAGCCAGGAGCGGCACCCGCGAGGGCCCACGGCCACCGCCGGCGCGGCGAGCATCGGGACCGGCGAGCCGCGACCGGCGGTCCGACGTCACGGCTGGGTAAGGCACGTGAGGATCGGCTCGCGGGCCGCGCCAGCAGCCGCCTGGCCCCTGGTCTCGCTGACGTCAGGGCTGGGTGAGCGGCCCGAGGGTGAGCTGGCAGCCGCCGGCATCCGCCTGGCCCTTGGTCTCGGTCTGACGTCAGGGCTGGGTGAGGCGGGCGAGGATGAGCTCGCGGGCGACGGCGGCATCCGCCTGGCCCTTGGTCTCGCGCATCACCTGGCCGATGAGCGCCCCGACGGCCTGCACCTTGCCGTCGCGGATCTTCTGGGCGACGTCGGGGTTGGCCGCGATGACCGTGTCGACCGCGGCCTCGAGCGCACCGGTGTCGCGCACCAGCCGCAGTCCGCGGGCGTCGGCCACCTCGGTGGGCGTGCCTTCACCGTCGAGGACGCCCTCCCACACCTGCCGGGCCATCGCGTCGTTGAGCCGCCCGCTCGCGACCAGGCCCTCGAGCTCGACGACGTGCGCGGGCGTGACACCGAGGGATGACGCGTAGGCCGGCACGTCCTGCCCGGCGCCGTTCGCGCGCCGGGCGATCTCACCCGACCACCACTTGCGGGCGGCCGCCGGGCTCGCCCCGGCTGCGACCGTCTCCTCGACGAGCTCGACCAGCCCGGCGTTGACGACGTCGCGCATCTCGAGGTCGGCGAAACCCCAGTCCGACTGGAGCCGCTTGCGCCGGGCCGCGGGCGGCTCGGGCAGCGTCGTCCGCAGGGAGTCCACCCACTCCGCCGGCGGTGCGACGGGCACGAGGTCGGGTTCGGGGAAGTACCGGTAGTCGTCGGCGTCGGACTTCACCCGACCCGAGGTCGTGATTCCGGTGTCCTCGTGCCAGTGCCGCGTCTCCTGGGTCACCGACCCACCCGCCGCCAGCACCGCAGCCTGCCGGCACACCTCGTAGCGCACCGAGCGCTCGACCGATCGCAGCGAGTTGACGTTCTTGGTCTCGGTGCGCGTGCCGAGCAC
>JBOFLR010000100.1:0-2135 GCA_051657965.1 Dermatophilaceae bacterium | reverse complement strand
GATAAGCTCGCACGAGATGCGGCTCACCGCAGGTGCCCGTCGGGCACCGAGCCGACCTGGCGAGGCGTCATCCTCCAGGAGCCCACGAGAGAACCTCCAGGTTCGCGGCATCCGGTTCTGGCACGGTGGGCACCATGCCATCGGTACTCGTCGTCGACGACGAGGAGAACATCTCCTACCTCGTGTCCTCCGCGCTGCGGCTGGCCGGGCTCGACGTGTCCACCGCCGGGACCGGCGAGGAGGCCCTCGCCGCGTGCACGCCGGGTCACCCCGACGTGATCGTGCTCGACGTCATGCTGCCCGACCTCGACGGCTTCGAGGTGCTGCGGCGGCTGCGCTCCCGCGGGGTCACCGCACCGGTGCTGTTCCTCACCGCCCGCTCCGACACCGCCGACCGGGTGCGTGGCCTGACCAGCGGTGGCGACGACTACATCACCAAACCGTTCGCGCTCGAGGAGCTGGTCGCCCGCGTACACGTCGCGCTGCGCCGGCGCGGCGCCGACGCCACACCCACGGGGCGCCACGCCGTGCACGACCTCGTGCTCGACGAGGACCAGCACCGGGTGTGGCGCGGCGACACCGAGGTCGCGCTCACGCCGACGGAGTTCACCCTGCTGCGCTGCCTCATGGTCAACGCCGGCCGGGTCGTCACCCGGGCGCAGATCCTCGACCACGTCTGGCAGTACGACTTCGCCGGCGAGTCCGCGATCGTCGAGTCGTTCGTGTCGACCCTGCGCAAGAAGGTCGACACCGCGAGCCCCAAGCTGATCCACACGGTGCGCGGCGTCGGCTACTCGGTGCGCGAACCGTGACGCACCGGCCCGGTGGCCTGCCGCGTCATCCGGCCGAGGAGTGCGGATGACGCTCCGCCGCCGCCTCGTGGTGGCCGTCGCCGGGATCGCCGTGGTGCTGCTCGTCGCCGGGGTGGTGGTGGTGCTGGTGCAGCGGGCCTTCCTCGTCGACCGGCTCGACGCCCAGCTCGTCCAGCTCGCGCAGAGCCCGCGAGCGGTGCTCGCGGCGTCGCAGCGCGCGGGCGCCGAGAACCCGGATGCCGCGCTCGCCGACGTCTGGGTGGGCCGGATGACGCCCGACGGCCGGGTGGTCGAGGTGCTCACGCCGGCATCCGACCCGCAGTTCGCACCTCAGCTGCGCCCGGGCGAGTCGATCCCCACACCGCAGGTGCGGCTGGCGACCGGAGGCGGGTCACGCCTGGCTCGGGTGGTCACCGCCGACCTGCCGAACGCTCGTGGGAAAGCCGTGCTCGCCATCCCCACCACGTCGGCGGATGTCGCCACCCGGCGGCTGGCGCTGACCCTCGGGGTCACCGGGGTGGTCGTGGTGCTGCTCCTCGCTGTCGCCGCACGCTGGGTCGACCGGCTGGTGCTGCGCCCGGTCACCGAGATGACCGAGGCCGCCGACGGCATCACGGCCGGCGACCTCACCCGGCGGGTGCCGGCCGGGCCGCCCGGCACCGAGGCGGCCCGGCTCGGCCGGGCGCTGAACACGATGATCGACGCCACCACGGCGAGCCAGGAACGGATGCGCCGGTTCGTCGCCGACGCCTCGCACGAGCTGCGCACCCCGCTGACCACGCTCCAGGGCTACGCCGCGCTGCACGCGGTTTCCCGGCCCGGCGGACCCACGGACGACACGCGCGCGGCATCCGGCCTCGGGGACTCGCCCGCGGCATCCGGCCTTGGGGACTCGCGCGCGGCATCCGGGCCGGTGGTCGCGGACGCGATGCGCCGGATCGGCGAGGAGGCCGCGCGGATGGGGCGTCTCGTCGACACGCTGCTCGACCTCACCGGGCTCGAGGACCCGGCGCGGCTCGCGCGAGAGCCGGTCGACCTGGCGCCGCTGCTGCACGACGTCGTCACCGACCTGCGCGTCGTCGCGCCCGACCGCGAGGTCGAGCTGGACGTCCCGTCCTCCCTGGTCGTCCCCGGAGATCGCGACCGGATCGTCCAGGCGATGGTGGGCCTCACGTCCAACGCGGTACGACACACCCCGGCCGGCACGCCGGTGACGGTGCGCGCCGGGCCGACCGAGGACGGCGTGCGGATCGAGGTCGCCGACGCCGGGCCCGGCATCCCGGCCGAGCACCTCCCGCACCTGTTCGACCGCTTCTACCGGGT
>JBOFLR010000099.1:0-7519 GCA_051657965.1 Dermatophilaceae bacterium | reverse complement strand
GCACTCGGAGCGGAGCCGATCCCCCGACGCCACCCGCCCGTCGTGGTGCTCATGGGTCGTTGTCTGTCGATCTGCCGAGAGGCGGGCGCCGCCGCCTCACCGGATGAAGGCGGCGCCGACAGCGGTGGCGCCGACAGCGCCGCCGAGGGCGCGTCAGCCGCCACCCGTCGCAGCTCGACTCCGCCGGCTCTGCCGAGGGTCACACCCGCCTCCCGCACACGTAGACCGCAGGCACCGGCTCCTGGACCGCAGGCACCGGCTCCTGGACCGCAGGCACCGGCTCCTGGACCGCAGGCACCGGCTCCGCAGGTGGGTGCGCAGCAGACATCTGCTCCGCGGACACCGCCTCAGCAGGCCGCTAAGCCTCCGACACCGCCTCGGCAGGCCGCTACCCGAGCGCCGACACCACGTCGGACACGGACACCCGCACCACCGGCTTCCGGCCCGTCTCAGCCCCAGGCGTCCGAATCGCCAGCCGAGCCGCGTGCTGCGCGCGGTGCCAGCACGACATCGCGCGATACGACATCGCGCGATCCCGAGCGACCACCCACCCACAGACGTCGTCGGGGTCGGGTCGTCGTGGCAGCGACCGCCGCTGTCCTCATCATGGTGATCGGTACCGGGGCGTTCTTCCTTGCCGCACCGTTCCGTGACGGAGAGAGGTCCGCGACGGCGGACATCGCGGCACCGCCGCCGTCGACATCGGCTACCGAACCGTCGACACCAGCCACCGAACCGTCGACACCGGCCACCGATTCGTCGCCGACGCCGTCACCGACGGGTGCGGCCAAGGTTCCCTTCGGTGACGGCAGGTTCTACGTCCGGCCGGAGGCCTCCGCGGCGACGTGGGTTCGACAGTCCGGAACCGACCCGCGCCGGACCCGGATCCAGCAGTCCATCGCGAACCAGCCGACGGCGGAGTGGTTCTCCGACGACGTCAGACCCGGCCAGCTGAGCACCTACGTACGATCAGCACGCACGGCAGGTCAGGTCCCCGTCCTGATCTCGTTCCGGTTGCCGAAGCGGGTATGCGGCGACGGCGGCGGCGTCACCTCCGCCGCGGCCTACCGGACGTGGATCGACGAGCTGGCACGCGGAGTGGCTGGCGGCCCGGCCGTCGTGCTCCTCGAGCCGTTCAGCATCGCCACCTACGGATGCGTACCCAAAGCCGACGGGGACGAGCGGTTGACCCTGCTCCGCGAGGCGGTCGCGACCCTGGCCGCTGCTGCGCCGCAGGCCACCGTCTACCTCGACGGCGGTGGAGTCAATGGCGACCCGGCGGCCATCGCCGGTCTGCTCGAGCGCGCCGGGGCCGACCAGGCTCGTGGCTTCGCGGTGAATGTCGCCGAGCTCGGCCCGACGAGCGCCGCCACCCGGCACGCCGACGCCGTCTCGGCGAAGCTCGTCTCGACCGGGGTCAAGAGCTCGCGCTACGTCATCGACACCAGCCGCAGCGGAGGCGACACCATGCCGCCGGAGGAGCCGGTGTGCAACCCCTCGTGGGCCCGCGCCGGGGAAGCGCCGGGGCTGCGAGACGGTCCTGGTGCGGTCGACGCCTACGTGTGGAGCATCGTCCCGGGGACATCCGACGGGAAGTGCGGTGGCAGCACGGTGGACAACCACGTCTTCGATCCGGTGATCGCCGAACGCATGCTGTCCGGGTAGTCCGGCGCCAGCGGCTGGCGTCCGCGCCGGCTCGCACCTCGGCGCGACCCGGTGGCCCCGAGCCGACCACCTGCGCAGTCGCCTCAGGGAACGGCGACGACCAGGGCTGTGGCGATCGCGGCGACACCCTCGCCACGACCGGTGAGACCCAGGCCGTCGGTGGTGGTGCCGCTCACCGACACCGGTGCGCCCACGGCACGCGACATCGCCGCCTCCGCCTCGGCCCGGCGCCCGCCGACCTTCGGCGCGTTACCGACCACCTGGACGGCCACGTTGGCGACGTCGAACCCGGCCGCGCGCACCAGGCGGGCCGCCTCTGCGAGCAGCACCACGCCTGACGCGCCGGCGAGCTCGGGGCGCCCGGTGCCGAAGTGCGCGCCGAGGTCGCCGATACCGGCCGCCGAGAACAACGCGTCACACGCGGCGTGCACCGCGACATCGGCGTCGGAGTGCCCGGCCAGTCCCCGCTCACCGGGCCAGTGCAGCCCGGCCACCCACAACGCCCGACCCGAGCCCTCGGCCGCGAACGCGTGCACGTCGACCCCGACGCCCACCCGCGGCGCGGCGCCGGTCGTCATCCGCCCACTCGCTCGACCAGGAACCGCTCGGCGAGCCGGAGGTCGTCGGGGGTGGTGATCTTGAACGCGAGCGGGTCGCCCGCGACGACGCGCACCCGGTGACCGAGCCGCTCGACGAGCGCCGCGTCATCGGTGGCGGTCAGACCGCTGGCGTGTGCCGCCACGAGCACCTCCCGGTCGAAGCCCTGAGGGGTCTGCACCGCCCGCAACGTGGCGCGGTCGGGAGTGCCGGTGACGTAGCCGTCGGCGTCGACGGTCTTGACGGTGTCGGACACGGGAAGCCCCGGCACGGCGCCCGCAGCACCGTCATGAATCGCGTCGGCGACGCGGTCGAACAGGCCGAGCGGCGTGAGGCAGCGCGCTGCGTCGTGCACGAGCACGACCTCGCATGCCGGGTCGAGTGCGGCCAGGCCTCGGCTCACCGACGCGGTGCGGTCGCCTCCACCGGGCACTACGCGCGCCCCGTCGGGTGGTCGGATGCCGCGCCACCTCGCCGCGCCGAGGTCGCCGAACGCCTCGGGTACGACGAGGACGAGGCCGCCGAGACGCGGCCAGCCACCGAGGGTGTCGAGTACGTGGCCGAGCAACGGCCGCCCGGCGAGCTCGGCGAACGCCTTGGGAAGGCCCGCGCCGAGCCGGGCACCCGATCCTGCGGCAACGACGACGACGCCGACGCTGCGTGATGCAGCGCCGGCGTCGTCGGTCACGTGAGCGGTGTCAGATGGTGTGCGCGGGACGACGGGGCGTCAGGACGCGAGGACCTCGTCGAGCAGCACCTCGGCCTTGTCCTCGTCGGTCTTCTCTGCCAGTGCGAGCTCCGACACCAGGATCTGGCGGGCCTTCGCCAGCATCCGCTTCTCGCCGGCCGACAGGCCGCGGTCCTTGTCGCGACGCCACAGGTCGCGGACGACCTCGGCGACCTTGATGACGTCACCCGAGGCGAGCTTCTCCAGATTGGCCTTGAACCGCCGGGACCAGTTGGTGGGCTCCTCGGCGTACGGAGTGCGCAGCACCTCGAAGACCTTGTCCAGGCCCTCCTTGGAGACGACGTCACGGACGCCGACGAGGTCGCAGTTGTCGGCCGGGACCTCGATGACCAGATCGCCCTGCGCGACCTTGAGCTTGAGGTACAACTTCTCCTCTCCGCGGATGGTGCGAGTGTTGATCTCCTCGATGCGGGCGGCCCCGTGATGCGGGTACACGACCGTTTCGCCAACCTTGAAAACCATGTGGTGTTGTCCCCTTTCGAGGCGCCAAGGATACCACGCACGGCGCGGGCGCACGAACCCGCGATCTCATCGTTTGCGCAGGTCAGAGCCTCGACGGCGATCTTCGCGACGGCAATTCGGGGGTTGACAGGACGCCGCTGTACGTGCTTCGCGCGCGCGGCCGGAAGCGATCGCCGGACGACGCACGAGGCGCCGCTATCCTGACCGCGTGACCTCCTGTGCCGCCATCGCCGCCCGCGGCATCGCCCTCGTCGGCGCCGCACTGCTCCTCGTCGGGTGTGCCGCCTTCTCACCGGTCCAGACCACCGAGAGCTACATCCCCGCCGACGGCGTGCCGCTGAGCATCCCCGGCCTCGAGCTGCGAAACCTCGCGATCGTGGCCGGGGCCAAGGACGGGCCCGGAGTGGTCGTCGGACAGGCCGTCAACAACACCGCCGACGCGGTCGAGGTGTCGTTCTCGGTCGGCGAGAACGGCACACCGGTGACATCGGTACTACCAGCGGGCGCCGGGGGAGCCCTGTCCGACGGCACCGACAACGTCGAGCTCGCCGGGGTGCCGGAGCCGCCGGGAGCGCGCGTCGAGCTCGTCGTCACCACCGAGCAGGCCGGCAGGAACGTCGTCGACGTGCCCGTGCTCGCTCCCGAGGGCGACTACGCCGGCTTCCTGGGCTGACCGGCAGCGGTGTGCCGCTGCGCTCGCCGTCGAACTGCGGCCGGCATGCCGCCGGGGGCGCTCGTGGGTCAGGCCTCGAACTTGTAGCCCAGGCCGCGCACGGTGACGATGTGCTGCGGTGCTCCGGGGTCGGACTCCACCTTGGCCCGCAGCCGTTTGACGTGTACGTCGAGGGTCTTGGTGTCGCCGACGTAGTCGCTGCCCCAGACCCGGTCGATGAGCTGCATCCGGGTGAGCACCCGGCCGGTGTTGCGCAACAGCAGCTCGAGCAGCTCGAACTCCTTGAGCGGGAAGCCCACCTGCTCCCCGCGCACCGTGACGACGTGCCGCTCGACGTCCATGCGTACCGGCCCGGCCTCGAGTGTCGTGGGCAGCAGGTCCTCCGGCTCGGCGAGCCGTCGGAGCACGGCCTTGATGCGCGCCAGCAGCTCGCGGGAGGAGTACGGCTTGGTCACGTAGTCGTCGGCACCGAGCTCGAGCCCGACCACCTTGTCGATCTCGCTGTCCTTCGCGGTGAGCATGATGACCGGCACGTTCGACCGCTGCCGCAGCGCTCGGCACACGTCGACCCCTGACAGCCCGGGAAGCATGAGGTCGAGTAGCACGAGATCGGCTCCCGCGGAATCGAACTCACTGAGCGCGTCGTGACCGTTGTCGGCGACTGAGACCTCGTAGCCCTCCTTGCTCAGCAGGTAGCTCAACGGGTCGGAGAACGACACCTCGTCCTCGACGATCAGGATGCGCGTCATGGTCTGGACTCTCCTCGGATGACGGCGACCGACCCCGTGGTGGAGTCGTCCGCGCTCTCGTCCACCGCCGACTGGTCGCCGGCCGCGGGCAGTCTGATGGTGAACGTCGAGCCGCGGCCCTCGCGACTCCAGACGCTGACGTCCCCTCCGTGGTTGGCACAGATGTGCTTGACGATCGCCAGCCCGAGACCGGTGCCACCGGTGGCCCGGGACCGCGCCGCGTCGATCCGGTAGAACCGCTCGAAGATGCGCCCCTGCTCGGCGACCGGGATGCCCCGGCCCTGGTCCGTGACGGCCACCTCGACGGTGTCGCCGACCCGGCGTGCGCCGATGCCCACATGGGTGCGCTCGTCGCTGTAGTTGACCGCGTTGGCGAGCAGGTTGGCGACCGCGGTGGCGAGCAGCTCGGCATCCCCGAACACCTCGAGCTCGTCCTCGGACGCCATTCCGACCTCGATGCCCCTGGCCTGGGCGGCGACCGCCACGCGGTCGACGGCCTCGGCGACGACCGCGCCGATGTCGACGCGCCGCGGCTCGTGCAAGGTGTCGGCGACCTGCAGCCGGGACAAGTCGACGATCTCCTGCACGAGGCGGCCCAGGCGGGTCGACTCGACCTGGATTCGCTGCGCGAAGCGGGCGACCGCCTCGGGGTCGTCCTTCGCGTCGAGGACCGCCTCGGCCAGCAGCGAGATGCCGCCGACCGGCGTCTTGAGCTCGTGGCTGACATTGGCCACGAAGTCACGGCGGACCTCCTCGACCCGACGCGCCTGGGTCTGGTCATCGGCCAGCACCAGCACGTGCGAAGCGCCGAGCGGTGCCACCCGCACCCGCATCACCGTGGCGGCGGTGGCAGCGGGTCCGCGCGCGAGGTCGAGCTCGACCTCGCGGATGACGCCGTCGCGTCGCACCCGGCGGGCCAGGTGACGCAACTCGTGGTGCACCAGCTCGCCGTGCCGCACCATGCCGTAGCTGACCGCCGACGCCGACGTGTTGACCACCGTGTCGGAGGCGTCGAGCACGACCGCGATGGACCGCAGCACGGAGAGCACGTCACCGACGCCTCGGGGCAGGGGCGGCTCCTCCCGTGCCGGATCATGGCCCGGGCCGGGCTCCGACCGTCGACCGGCGAGCACGGCGACGGCACCGATGACCAGGCCGACAGCACCGCCGAGAGTCGCCGCGAGGGTCGCGTCCACGCGGTCAGCGTACGGCCGGAGCCCGACGGCATCCGCCCACCTCCCCGGCGACATCCGCCTCGGGCCCGGTGTCGTCCGCCTTCTGGACCGGCGTCATCCGGCTACCCACCGCGGGCACCGGCCACGGACACCGGCGGCGGCCACGCGCCACGGACACCGGTCGCGGCGGCACCCTCCCGGCAGACCGGTCGCCGGCGCCTCGGCGACCGGGCAGAATGTTCACCTCAGCGGCGTCCACGGTTCACCGCCGGCTGGGAGGGTACCGCCGGTGACGGGCGCTGTTGCGCGCCCGCCCGACACCGACCCGTGAGGACCAGCGACGTGATGCGCAAGGCCTACCACGACGAGCTCGACGGCATCGCCGAGCGGCTCGTCGACATGACCCGTCTTGCGGCGTCGGCGATGAGCCGGGCCACCACCGCGCTGCTCGAGGCGGATGTGCAGCTGGCCGACGCCGTCATCGCCGACGACGCCGAGCTCGACGACCGCCGGGAGCAGCTCGACCTGCTCTCGTTCGACCTGCTCGCCCTGCAGCAGCCGGTCGCCACCGAGCTGCGGGTCGTCGTCACCAGCATGCGGATGAGCAGCGACATCGAGCGGATGGGCGACCTGGCCCGGCACATCGCCAAGGTGGCGCGGCTGCGCTACCCGCAGTCGGCGGTGCCGGCCGAGCTGCATCCGACGTTCCGCCGCATGGGAGAGGTCGCCGAGCAGCTCGTGCTCAAGGCAGGCGACGTGCTCGCGGCCCAGGACGTCGAGGGCGCCCGCCAGATCGAGCGCGACGACGACGCCATGGACGCCCTGCACCGCGATCTGTACGGCCGCATCACGGAGTCCGCATGGGAGCACGGGCTGGAGGCCGCGGTCGACGCCACGCTGCTGGGCCGGTACTACGAGCGCTTCGGCGACCACGCGGTGTCCGTCGCCGAGCGGGTCATCTGGATCGTCACCGGCGAGTGGGGCGCGGAGGCCGACGACGAGCAGCCGGTTCCCGAGGACGCCACCGAGCACGTGCGCTGACCGGGGCTCCCGACGGCCGGTCGTGACCAGCCCGGTCGCCGGCGCCCCGTGGGAGAGACTGGGCCGGTGAGGGACGCGGCCGACGACTTCGGCGCCTTCGTGGCGGCTCGGTGGTCGGACCTGGAGGCCGTTGCGCTGCTCGCGACCCTGGACCTCGACCTCGCTCGCGAGGTGACCGTCGCGACACTCGCCGCCGTGCACAGGGACTGGGCCGACACGGTCGACTCCGGCGCCCCGGTCGCCCGCTGCCGCGTCGAGCTGCTGACCCGCCTCGGCCGGCTCGCGACACCTCGTCCGGGCGACCCGTCCGACGCCGATCGCATGGCGCCGGCCACCGATCACACGGCGCCGGCGACGACTGTCGCGCGACCCGACCTGCTCGGCCCCTCGACCGACGACGAGGAGCGGG
>JBOFLR010000098.1:0-10602 GCA_051657965.1 Dermatophilaceae bacterium | reverse complement strand
GTGATCTTGGCGTCGCGCATCATCCGCTCCAGGGGGAAGTCGCGGGTGTAGCCCGCACCCCCGAGCAGCTGCACGGCGTCCGTGGTCACCTGCATCGCCACATCGGAGGCGTAGCACTTCGCCGCAGCACCGAAGAACGGCAGGTCGGCATCCCCGCGCTCCGACTTCGCCGCCGCCACGTACACGAGCTGGCGCGCCGCCTCGAGCTGCATCGCCATGTCGGCGAGCATGAACTGCACGCCCTGGAAGTCGGCGACCCGCCGGCCGAACTGCTGGCGCTCCTTGACGTAGGCCGTGGCCTGGTCCAGGGCACCCTGGGCGATGCCCACGGCCTGCGCGCCGATGGTGATGCGGGTGTGGTCGAGCGTGGTCAAGGCGAGCTTCAGGCCGGCGCCGACCTCGCCGACCAGCCGGTCGGCGGGCAGGCGCACCGTGTCGAAGTGCAGCTCGCGGGTCGGCGAGCCGGTGATGCCGAGCTTGCGCTCCTTCGCGCCGAAGGTGAAGCCCTCGTCGCCCTTCTCGACGACGAACGCGGTGATGTTGTTGCCGCGCGCGCCGTCGGGGTCTGTCACCGCGAGTACCGTGTAGTACTCGGAGATACCGGCATTGGAGATCCACGACTTCTGCCCCGAGAGCACCCAGCCGTCGCCGTCGGGCACCGCCCGGCACCTCATCGCCGCCGTGTCGGACCCCGCCTCGCGTTCCGAGAGCCCGTACGAGAACGCGGCCTCCCCCGCCGCCAGCGGCGTGAGGTAGCGCCGCTTCACCTCGTCGGATCCGGCGAGCATCAGCGGCAACGACCCGAGCTTGTTCACCGCCGGGATCAGGGATGACGACGCGCACACTCGCGCGACCTCCTCGATGACCAGGCACACGGCGAGCGCGTCGGCGCCGACCCCGCCGTACTCCTCCGGCACGTGCGGCGCGAAGAAGTCGCTCGCCACCAGGGCGTCGTGAGCCTCCTGCGGGTAGCGCGCCTCCTCGTCGACGACCGCCGCGAACGGCGCGACCTTGTCCTCGGCGACCGCCCGGACCGCCTCGCGGATCGCCTCGTGGTCCTCGGACAGCCGGAACAGGTCGAAGTCGTCAGTCATGCGTTCGAGGCTACCCGCCGGTACCGGCGCCAGCCGGGGCTGGCGGCCGAGGCGAGCATCACGGTCACGACCGCGGTCACTCGCAACATCGGGCGAGGTCCGATCGGGCGAGGCCCGATCGGGGCGCCTGGCGTGCCGGTAGTCACCATCAAGCTCGATCGGGCGAGGTGGTCGATCCGCTCGCCGGATCCGTCGGCGCCGGTGGGCTCCGCCGACTGCCACTCCGCCCGGTGTGTCGCCGCCGAGCACACGAGTCGGGCGGGCCCGGCGTACCGCGAGGATGCCGGAGGAAGAGCTCTACCGGATGACGCCGGCCAGGAGCCCACGTCCCACCAGTGCAGTCGGGGGGGCGGTCCAGTCGGGCGGAGCCGGTCCAGTCGGGCGGGGCCGGTCCAGTCGGGGCGGGGCCGGTCCAGTCGGGGCGGGGCCGGTCCAGTCGGGGCGGGGCCGGTCCAGTCGGGGCGGCCGATGCCGTCAGCTGCGATCTTGCTATCGAACATACGTACGAGTATAGTTGGGGCATGTCCTTCACCTCGCCAGCCTCGGCCGAGCAGCTCCTGGTGCTGGAGGCTGCGGTGGGGGTGCTCGACGAGTTGGCCGGTGATCTGAGTCGGTGGTCGCAGGAGCAGGTCGGGCAGGTGATGGGCCTGGTGGATCGGGTTGTGGGGAAGGCGGGGGCGGTGCGGGTGGTGGCGGCGGTAGAGACGGCGCGCCGCTCGGAGGTGTCGGTGCGGGAGTTGGCCTCGTGGGTCGGTGAGCATGCGCGCTCGTTGCGGCAGGGTGGGGCGGTGGCGGTGGCGAAGGTCGCGGCCGCGGTGGCCGTACCGGACCGGACGGCAGGGTTGAGTGGTGGGGGGCCGGTGGAGCCGGACCCGGAGTCTGCGGTCGGGATCGTGTGGTCCGGGGTGAGGGCGGGGGTGCTGCAGCCGCCGAATGCGGTCGCGGTGCTGGTGGAGGAGGCGCGGCTGCACGAGCGGCTGGTCCCGGAGGCGGTGCCGACGGTGACCAGGGCGTTGGTGGACCTGGTAGTGGCGCACGGGCCGGGCACGATGAAGCGGTTACGGCCCCGGCTGCTGGCGCGACACGGGCGGTGCGGGGAGCTGGACACGCTGCAGCAGCGGCTGCGGTCCGGGGCGTATCTGTCCACCCGGTTCGTGGACTCCGCCGAGCTGACCCGGTACGAGCTGGTCATGACTCCTGAACAGGCGGTGGTCCTGGAGGCGGCGATCGGGCCGATGTGCGCACCGGCGCCGAACGAGGAGACCGGGGAGCGGGACCACCGGCCCGCGGGGCAACGCCGCGTCGAAGCGTTGACGGAGGTGTGTCGCCGCTCCGCCGCAGTCGACGCCGGCGCTGCCGGTCCTGACGGGGCGGCAGGGTCACCGTCCGCGGTGCACCTCACCATCGCCCTGGCCGACCTGCAGGCCGTCACCGGGTGCGGGGAGGTCCTGGCCTCGGTCGCGTCCGACACGGTGCTCGGGCCCGGGCAGCTGCGCCGGATCACCTGCGACGCGACGCTGATCCCCTACGTCCTGGGCTCGGACAGCGAGGTGATCGACCAGGGCGTGGCGGTGCGCCTGTTCACCCGCGCCCAGCGGCGACGGCTCTGGATGCGCGACGGTGGGTGCACCTACCCCGGCTGCACCGCCCCCGGCGCCTGGTGCCGCGCCCACCACGTGCGGCACTGGGCCGACTCAGGCCCCACCGACATCGACAACGCAGCCCTGCTCTGCGAACGCCACCACACCCTCGTCCATCAACGACGACTCTGGGCCCAAGTCCGGGAGCGACCCGACGACCACGGCCGGCACGTCACCTGGGACCTCCACCCCGGCTCCTACGACCGCGCGCTCGAACGGCTCGCCGGCGAGGCTCGGGAAAGGCATCCCGAGCTGGCCTCAGGTGAACTACGGGACGCCGACGCAACCGCCCATGTTCTCGACCACCTCCGCCGCGCCATCACCGAGCACGACGAACACGCCCAGGCCGCGTGGTACGCCCTACCCATCGACGATGCGTGCCCCGAGATCCGCAAGATGTCGCCTGACGACGACCAGGTGTGGCCCGAGGTCAGCGCGAGGTGACGACCCGAGGCCACCTGGGCAGCCTGGCTACCGCGGAACGGTGCGGTCAGCATCTCGGCGAGCGGCGAACCGTCAACGGCGAGCAGCCGTTACCGGCACATTGCGGACGGCCTCGACCGAGGCGAGGTCGGCCTCGCCGGTCAGCGCCCGGTGAGCCGGTGCCAGAGGTGCCCGTGCTCCTCACGGTCGACGAGCTCGGGAATCACCTCGCGCTCGAACAGCTCGACGCCGGACAAGTCATACGCGACCTCCGAAAAGTTGGTGATGGCGTACGTCATCCCGAGACCCTCGAGCGCGGCGAGGCGCTCTGCGAGCTGCTCGGGCGTGCCGACGAGGTGCCCGCCGCGCAGCATCGCCATGCGCTCCTCGACCTTGGCCGCCGACACGCCGCCCTCGACGAGCCGGGCCTCGATGCCACCGAGCCGGTCGGCGACCTCCCGCTCGTCGCGGCCGATGACCACGTCGTAGTTGGAGCTGCGGGTGATCTCGGCAGGGTCACGGCCGAGATCGCGACAATGCCCGTCGAGGATGCCGCTCTTGGCGGCGAACTCCTCGGGCGCGCCGAAGAAGTTCGTGTAGTCGGCGTACTTCGCGGCGATGCGCAGCGTCACCTTCTCACCGCCGCCGGCGACCCACAGTGGGATGCCGTTCGCCCGGCTCCCCGGGAGCGAGGTGCCCTGGAGCGGGAGCGGCCGGCAGCGGGCGCCGTCGACCCGGTAGTGCTTCCCTGCGAGCGTCGCCGAGCCGGTGGTCCACAGCTGCCGGAAGATCTCGACGCCCTCCTCGAGCATCGCGAGGCGCTCGCCGGCGCGCGGGAAGCCGTAGCCGTAGGCGCGCCACTCGTGCTCGTACCAGCCGGCGCCGATGCCCATCTCGACCCGGCCCTCGGAGACGATGTCGACCGTGGCCGCGACCTTGGCGAGGTACGCAGGATTGCGGTACGCCATGCACGTGCACATCTGGCCCAGCCGCACCCGGCCGGTGACCCCGGCGAACGCGGCCATCAGGGTCCACGCCTCGTGGGTGGCCTCCTCGGTGGGCTCGGGCACGGTGTGGAAGTGGTCGTAGACCCAGATCGAGCTCCAGTCCGGGTTCGCGTCGGCGTGCCGGGCGATACCGGCCATGACGCCCCAGTGCTGGCCGGGGTCGATGCCCACGAGGTCGTGGCGCCAGCCCTGGGGGACGAACAGTCCGAACTTCATGCGCAGGTCCTCTTTCTGGGATGCCGGGTGCCGGGTGCACCGCCAAGGATGCCGGACGCCGCGCCGGTGCAGGGCGATGTCGACGGGCGGCCCGTAGGGTCGGCGCCATGAGCCGTACTGTCTGCGTGGTCGGGACCTCGTACGTCGGGCTGTCGCTCGCGGTGCTCCTCGCCGAGCACGCCGACGTCGTGGCGTACGACATCGACGAGGCCAGGATCGCGATGCTCCGCGAGCGTCGCAGCCCGATCGAGGACCCGGACATCGCCGAGCGGCTGACGTCATCCGCATTCCGGATGCGGCTGACCACCGACCCGGACGAGGCGTACCGGGGAGCCGACTTCGTGGTCGTGGCCACGCCGACGAACTACGACGAGCGCACCAACTTCTTCGACACCGGCAGCGTCGAGCAGGTGGCCGGCGACGTCGTGCGGGCCAACCCGGCCGCCACCGTGGTGGTGAAGTCGACGGTGCCCGTGGGTTTCACGGCCGGGCTGCGACGACAGCTCGGCACCGAGCGCATCGTCTTCTCCCCCGAATTCCTCCGCGAGGGCCGGGCGCTGCACGACAACCTGCACCCCTCTCGCATCGTCGTCGGCGACCGCGGCCCGGCCGGGCGCGAGTTCGCGGCCCTGCTCGCCGGCGCGGCGTTGGACGAGGACGTGCCGGTGCTGCTCACCGACAGCACCGAGGCAGAGGCGATCAAGCTGTTCGCCAACACCTACCTCGCGATGCGGGTGGCGTTCTTCAACGAGCTCGACACCTACGCCGCCACCCACGGCCTGGATTCCCGGCAGATCATCGACGGCGTGGGGCTCGACCCGCGCATCGGATCGCACTACAACAACCCGAGCTTCG
This sequence comes from Dermatophilaceae bacterium, assembly GCA_051657965.1. GTDB lineage: Bacteria > Actinomycetota > Actinomycetes > Actinomycetales > Dermatophilaceae > JBOFLG01. The sequence continues at coordinate 5,367 of JBOFLR010000098.1, read as the reverse complement.
GCTACGGCGGCTACTGCCTGCCCAAGGACACCAGGCAGCTCCTCGCGAACTACGCCGACGTCCCGCAGACCCTGATCGGCGCGATCGTCGAGGCCAACACGGTGCGTAAGGACTTCGTCGCCGCCGACGTGCTGGCCCGGAAGCCGCGCGTCGTCGGCATCCACCGGCTGATCATGAAGTCGGGTTCGGACAACTTCCGGTCCAGCAGCGTCCAGGGCGTGATGAAGCGCATCAAGGCCAAAGGCGTCGAGGTGGTCGTCTATGAGCCCGAGCTCGACGTCGACCGGTTCTTCGGCTCAGAGGTGGTGCGCGACCTCGCCGACCTCAAGGCACGTGCCGACGTCATCCTCTCCAACCGGATGACGCCCGACCTCGCCGACGTCGCCGACCGGGTGTACACCCGCGACCTGTTCGGCGCCGACTGACCACGATGACCGACTGACCACGATGACCGACTGACCACGATGATGGGCGAGCGCCGCAGCGGTGGTGCTCGCCCTCCGGCGGACCGTGACGGGTCCAGACGTCCCGGGTTCGGGCATCATGAGGGCCATGGGACTGCGCCACCAGAACGACCTCGACCTCGTGCGCCGGCTGCTCGCCGACCCTGGTACGTGGGCGGTGGTCGGGCTGTCGGGCAACCGCGAGCGGGCCGCCTGGGACGTGTCGCGCTGGCTGCAGATCGAGCTGGGCAAGGGCATCGTGCCGGTGCACCCGCGCGCGGAGACGGTCCACGGGGCGCAGGGGTACGCCTCGCTCGCCGACATCCCCGACCAGGACCTCAAAGTCGTCGACTGCTTCGTCAGCTCCGAGCTCGTCGGCGCGGTCGTCGACGAGGCGATCGAGCACCGTGAGCGCCTCCAGCTCGACGCCGTCTGGATGCAGCTCGGCGTCGTCGATGTCGCGGCGGCCGCGCGGGCCCGCGCGGCCGGGCTCGACGTGGTCATGGACACCTGCCCCAAGATCGAGTGGCCCAAGGTGCGCAGCACCGGCATGGCCCGCTGAGCCGGGCCCCACGTCTCTCCCTCGTCGGCTGATGCTCCCCGTTCATGCCGGAACCTTCATGATCACCTGACACGTCTTCCGAGGCGCAGCTGAACCTTCGGGGTCGAGCGAGAACGTGGAAGGCGGAGCTCACGGGGCGGATGACGGGGCGCGCCACTCACGGGGCGGATGACGGGGCGCGCCACTCACGGGGCGGATGACGGGGCGCGCCGCGCGCGCAGCGCCTCACCCTTGGCGTGGGCCGTGTCGCGGAGGTCGGCCCGGAACGCGTCGAGCGCGGCCCGGAGCCGCACGGCATCCGGGCCCTCACCCGCGCCGAGGATCCGCGCCGCGAGCAGGCCGGCGTTGCGGGCGCCGCCCACCGACACCGTGGCCACCGGCACGCCGGACGGCATCTGCACGATCGACAGCAGCGAGTCCAGGCCGTCGAGGTGCTGCAGCGGCACCGGCACCCCGATCACCGGCAGGGAGGTGACCGAGGCGAGCATGCCGGGCAGGTGCGCCGCCCCACCGGCGCCGGCGACGAGCACCCGCAGGCCGCGGGACGCGGCCGAACGGCCGTACTCGAGCATCTCCTCCGGCATCCGGTGCGCGGACACGACATCGACCTCGCACGCGACACCGAGCTCGTCGAGCACGACGACCGCGGCCTCCATGACCGGCCAGTCGGAGTCCGAGCCCATCACCACGCCCACCAGCGGTGCGGTGGTCGGATCGCTCCGCGGCGGGTCCGCAGCGGCCGACGGCGTCGGGCCGGCGACCGATGGTGTGGCGCCAGCAGCCGAGAGCATGGCGCCGGCAACCGAGGGCGCGGCGCCGGCAACCGAGGGCGCGGCGTCGGCGACCGAGGGCATGGCGCCAGCAGCCGAGGGCATGGCGCCAGCAACCGAGGGCGCGGCGCCGGCAGCGTGGGACGCAGGTGCGGATGACGCCGCGCCGGAGGGTTCCTCGCTCACTCGGTCACCACTCCTCGGATGTAGTCGGCGGCGTGCGCGGCCCGTTCACGCAGGTCGGCGAGGTCGTCACCGCACACGTTGACGTGCCCGATCTTGCGTCCCGGCCGCACGTGCTTGCCGTAGAGATGCACCTTGACGCCGGGGTCGCGCGCCATGACGTGCCGGTAGGCGGAGTAGAGCTCGGGGTGCTCGCCGCCGAGCACGTTCGCCATCACCGTGAACGGGGCGCGTGGCGAGGGGTCGCCGAGCGGCAGGTCGAGCACCGCGCGCAGGTGCTGCTCGAACTGGCCGGTGACCGCGCCGTCCATCGACCAGTGACCCGAGTTGTGCGGCCGCATCGCGAGCTCGTTGACCATCAGGTCGTCGACCGTCGCAGCGGACGAGGCCTCCTCCGACGGTGTCCCGTGAGGTGTTACCCCGCGGAGATCGAAGAGCTCGACCGCGAGCACCCCGGTGACCCCGAGTTCGCCGGCGACCCGCAGCGCGACCTCGGTGGCATGCGCCGCCAGTGCCGAAGGGAGTCCGGGCGCCGGAGCGAGCACCTCGGTGCAGATGCCGTCGGTCTGCACCGTCTCGACCACCGGCCACGCCGCGGCCTGGCCCGACGGGCTCCGGGCGACCAGCACCGCGAGCTCGCGCCGGAACGGCACCCGCTCCTCCAGCAGCAACCCGGTGCGGGTGGCCGCTGCCCGCCGCAGCCAGTCGTGCAGGTCCTCGGGAGACTCCACCAGTCGCACGCCCCGCCCGTCGTACCCGCCCCGCGGTGTCTTGGCCACGACCGGCCAGCCCACCGCGGCACCGAACGCGGCGACATCGGACTCCGTGTCGGCCCGCACCCAGCGCGGGCACGGGACGCCGAGCTCGGTGAGGCGAGCGCGCATCGCGAGCTTGTCCTGGGCGTACCGCAGCGCCTCGGGCGACGGATGGAGCACCGCACCGCCGGCCGCCAGCGCCTCGAGCACGACGACCGGCACCTGCTCGTGGTCGAAGGTGACGACGTCGCAGCCACGGGCGAACGCCCGGACGGCGTCGACGTCGCCCGCCGACCCGACAGGAGCGCTCGGCACCACCAGCGCCGCGCTCGCGTCGGGGGCCTCGGCGAGCACGCTGAGCGTCAGGCCCAGCTCGGCCGCCGGACCTGCACACATCCGGGCCAGCTGCCCTCCGCCGACCACCCCGACCACCGGAAACCCTCCGGGCGTTCGACGAGGCGAGGACACCACGTGAGGATAGCGAGCATCGACGGCTACGCTCGGCCGGTGCCCACCACCACCCCCGCGGCTCCACCGACACATCCGCTGGGGCGGCTCCTCCACCGGGCACGTGGCGCACTCGACGTCCTCTACCGCGAGATGATCAAGTTCGGTCTGGTCGGTGCGCTGGCGTTCGTCGTCGACCTCGGGCTGGCCAACCTGCTCTGGCACACCGTGCTCGACGACCGCGTCACGACGGCCAAGATCGTCTCCGGGGTGGCGGCGACCACGGTCGCCTGGCTCGGGAACCGGCAGTGGACGTTCCGTCACCGACGGAACCGGCCCGCGCACCACGAGGTGTCGCTGTTCTTCGGTGTCAACGCGGTCGCCCTCGGCATCTCCGCGGTGGTACTGGCCGGCTCGCACTACGGGCTCGGGTTCACCTCGACGCTGGCGAACAACGTCGCGACCGTCGTCGGCATCGGCCTCGGCACCCTGTTCCGCTTCTGGGCCTACCGCCGCTACGTGTTCTCCGGCGAGCCGGTCTGACGCCTCCGTGTCCACACCGCCGGACGGGCGCGAGTCGAGACCACCGCCGCGGGGCTCGCCTCTGTCACCGCTGTCAGGGGCTCGCCTCTGTCACCACTGTCAGTCGGTGCTCTCGGAGAGGAACAGCGCGAACAGCGGCGGCCGGGGCCGCACCAGCTCGAGCCGGCCGCCTGCCGCCTCGGCCAGGTCGCGCGCCAACGACAGGCCGAGCCCGCTGCCCGAGGAGGACACCGACCGCTCGAACACGTGCGGTGCGATCGCCGCGGGCACACCCTCGCCGGCGTCGCTGACCTCGATGACGACCGACGGCCCGGCCCGCCGCGCCGCCACCTCCACGGTGCCCGAGCCGTGGGACAGCGAGTTCTCGAGCAACGTGGTGAGGATCTGACCGAGCGTGACCGGCGTGGCCCGGACTCGTAGCCCTCGCTCGCCGTGCACGTGGATACTGCGCTTGGCCGCAGCGAACGCCGGCTGCCACTCGCGCTGTAGCGACGCGAGCACCGAGTCCAGGGAGACCGCGGGGTTGGCCTCGACGCCACTGCGGGTGCGGCTCATCAGCTCGTCGACGACCCGGCTGAGCCGCTCGACCTGCCCGATCGCGATGTGCGCCTCCTCCGCGACCACCTCGAGGTCGCTCGTCACCGAGATCTCCTCGAGCCGCATGAGCAACGCGGTCAGGGGGGTGCGCAGCTGGTGCGAGGCGTCGGCGGCGAAGTCGCGTTCGGCGGCGAGACGTCGGGCGCCCTGCTGCGCACCCCGCAGGAGGGTGCCGTCGAGCCGGTCGAGCTCGTCGATGCCGGACGCCAGCGGCACGGGCCTGGAGTCGCCGTCGCCGAGCCGCTCGGCCCGGATACGCAGGGTCGCCACCAGGTCGCCCACCCGGTCCGCCTCCCGCACGGCCAACCAGATCGAGCCGAGGGCCGCTGTCGCCGCCCCGAGGAGAGCCGCACCGACGACCACCGCGACATCGGCGAGCGGTACGTCATCCGGCACCGGGAGGCCGAGAAGGAACCGGGCGACCACGACGCCGGCGACCATCGCGACGACGGCGACGACCACCGAGCGGACCGCCGTCAGGACGAAGAGGCGGCGCACGCCCTACTCCTGCGGCGCATCGAAGCGGAAGCCGACCCCGCGGATGGTGGTGATGTAGCTCGGGTGGGCGGCGTCGTCGCCGAGCTTGCGGCGCAACACCGAGATGTGCATGTCGAGCGTCTTCGTCGAGCCGTACCACGCGCTGTCCCAGACCTCGCGCATCAGCTTCTCGCGCGAGACGACCTTGCCCTCGTTGGCGACGAGAACCCGCAACAGCTCGAACTCCTTGCCGGTCAGCTGCACTTCTTCGCCGCCGAGGAAGACCCGACGCCCCTCCGGGTCGATGCGCACCAACGCATCGGGCTCGGAGTCGGAGACGCCACGCCGGAGCAGCGCCCTCGCCCGGGCGAGCAGCTCGGCGAGACGAAACGGCTTCGTGACGTAGTCGTCGGCGCCCGCGTCGAGCCCGACCACGGTGTCGACCTCGTCGGCCCGGGCGGTGAGCACGATGACCGGCAGGCTGCTCCCCTCCTGGCGCAGCCGCCGGCAGACCTCGAGCCCGTCCATCTTCGGCAGGCCGAGATCGAGCACGAGAAGATCGGGCTGTTCCAGCGCCGCCTCGAGCGCCG
>JBOFLR010000097.1:0-4247 GCA_051657965.1 Dermatophilaceae bacterium | reverse complement strand
CCTGCAGGTGCGTCGAGGTCCGGGTGACCTTCGCCGCGCCCTCCCAGCCGCCGAGGTAGATGACATTGCCGACGTGCCGCTCGGCGACCAGCTCGTCGAGTGAGCCGAGCGGGGCGTTCGTGTCGAAGCCGACCATGAGCAGCTGCCCGCGTCGCTGCTCCTCGTTCATCGATGCCGTCACCTCGGCCACGCACGCCGCCACCGGGTCGGTACGGCTCGGAGTGGGGGACGGGGCCGGGCTCGCCGGTGTCGTGGTCGGCGCGTCCGTCAGGGATGACGCCGCCTCACGCCCGGACTCCTCGTCGCCGGTACATCCGGCGACCACGCTGGAGAGCACCACGACGGCCACGACGGCGGTCAGTAGTGGCTGGCGGCGAGGGTCGGGCCGGCGTAGGGCGCGGATCACGGCGACGACGCTAGGCGATCGAGCGCCCGGCCACCGAATCGCGCAGCACCCGAGCACGACCCGATCGACTGCGACCTCGAGGGATCGCTGACAGGATGAGCCGCGTGATGGCGGCGGGCCGGGCTGCGAAAGCCAGGAGTGGTGCGACGTGCTCCGGGTGACGCTGCGCGGCGGCGGACTGCCGACCGTGGTGCTCGGGACCGGGGAGTCGCTGTGGTTCGGCCGGGCGCCGGACGTCGCGCTGGAGAACCTCGACGCCGAGCAGCAGCTGCACGCGACGGCGCTCACGCTGCCCCGCTGTGCACCGCATGTGTCACGGGTCCTCGGGGTGCTCGAGGTGGGTGAGGAGATCGTGCGGCTACGGTGGCACGGCTCCATCGAAGCGCAGCTGTCCAGCCTGTTCGACGCTCCCGGCGGCGCCCGGCGGGTCACCCTCACAGCGGGGATGTCCGCCCTGCTCGACGAGAGCGAGAACGCGCTGGTCGTGCTGCGCGGGCGGCAGCGCGAGGCCGGCGTGTTCGACGACCTCCAGGTCGTTCTCGACGTCTCCTCCGCCACGCCACCACCACAGGGCCCGCCGCCCGAACGGGCCGTGCTCGGCGGTGACGGCGCCACGGCTCCCGCACCCCGGCTCGAGCCGCGCAGTCGCGAGTGGTTCGTCGCGCTCGCCCTCGCCGAGCCCTGGCTGAGCGGCACCGACGACTACCCCCGGCCGCCGTCGAACCGCGAGATCTACGAACGGGTGCTCGGCTGGCACGGCTACGCGTGGAACCTGGACCGCAGCCAGCGGGTCGACGACTGCATCCGCGCGGTCAGCCGGCTCGCGTTCGGCCCCGACGACCCGTTCCTCCATGGCACCGGGCGTGCGCAGAACGTGCGCTTCGCCATCGGCCGCCGGGCCGCCGAGGTACGCCTGGTCACCGTGGGCGACCTCGACGAGGTCGATTCGGCCGCGAGAACCCGGAACGTTCCACCCCGCTGACCCTCGCGCCGACGTGGCGCTGCGTGCGACCGTCCTTCTCGACCGGGCCGCACCCGTGGCCCGCCGGAATCTTCAGGAGGGACGATGGCGACACGCATGCACGGCATGGACACCGACGAGGTGCGCCACCAGGCGCGCGGGATGGACGGACAAGCCGCGGCGGTCGGCGAGGGCTTCGCGGCGCTGAAGTCGCGCCTCGCGGGCTTGAACTGGCGCGGCAGCGACTTCGAGAAGTTCTGCGGCGACATGGACACCTTCGAGCCGCAGGTGCACGGCGCCCGTCGCTCACTGGAGGAGAACGCCACGGTGATGCGCGGCGCAGCCGACCGTCAGGACGCCGTCAGCTCGTGACCACCGGCCTAGCGCCGACTCGCGACCGCCGCGCCTGGCGCCGACTCGCGACCGCCGCGCCTGGCGCCGACTCGCGACCGCCGCGCCTGGCGCCGACTCGCGACCGCCGCGCCGAGGAGCCGCCCCATCCGTCGGGGGTGGGCTCCTCGGCGTCCGGGCGCGGGAGAAGCGTCGTGCTGCATCCGACCGTCCGAGTGACGCCCTTGCCATCCGACTCGGGAAAGCGACTGTGCTGCAACGGTTTCACGAGGACGACGAAGCGGAATATTCCACCCCGCTCGCCCTTGTCGGGTCACGCCGGGAGCACCTAGCGTCCTCGCCACCAGCACCACCCAGCACACGAAACCCACATCACCACTGACACGAAGGAGGTGCACGATGATTCTCGGAGCGGACACCGACGAACTGCGCGAAGTGCAGAGCGAGACCCAGAAGTTCGCGCAGAAGGTCGACCAGGTGATCATGGCGCTGACCATCCTCGTCACGATCCTCAAGGCCGCGTCGATCTGGACGGGGGGCTCGAGCCTGAAGTTCGCGCTGTACCTCGAGAAGACCGTCATCCCATGGCTGCGGATCATCTCGAGCTCGGCGAAGGCGTTCGCCGCCATCGTCGGCGCGAACGCCCGGGCCCAGGACGAGGTGAGCGCCGGTCACACCGTCGACTTCGGCGCCCTGCCCCGCTACCAGAGCCCACGGCTGCCCAGCTCGAGCACCGCGGACTTCCCGGTGCTGACGGCGCCGTCCACCCCGACCGGCGGGACCACGCTGCCCGGTCATGGCGGCACGGCAGGCGTCGACGGCGGCACCCCGGTCGCCACGGGAGGCACCTCCAGTCCGGCCCCGGCCGGCCCGACCTACAGCGGCGGCTCCGGCGGCACCATCGGCTCCACCGGAACGGCAGGTGGGGGTGTCCCGTCGAGTGGCGGCGCCGGAACCTATTCCGGCGGCGACGGTTCTGCCGTCCTCGGCGGCAGCAGCGGGTCGGGCAGCGGTTCGTCGGGCGGCTCGGTGGGGACCGGTTCGTCGGGCGGCTCCGCGGGGACCGGTTCGGCGGGGACCGCCGGCGACGCTCTCGGCGACCCGACCGGGTCGGCGACCGGCGCACTCGGTGCCGGCACGGCATCCGGTGGCGGCACCGCCGGCGGCACGAGCACCTACGGCGGTGATCCGAGCAGCTACGACGGCCCCGGTGGCCTCGGCACGACGCCCGCGGTCACCGAGGGCGACGGCGGCTCGAATGCCGGCACCTACGCGGCAGCCGGCACGGCCGGCGCGCTCGGGGTCGGTGGCGCGGCGGCGCTGGCCGGTCGTGGCCTCGGCACCGGCGACGGGTTCACCTCGCCGAACGGGTTCGACTACCACCGGATCCAGGGCGTCAAGGACAACCCCAACGTCACCCCGGAGTTCCTGCGCCGCACCGAGCAGATCGCCGCCAAGCTCGGCTGTCCGCCGGAGCACCTCATGGCGGTGATGAGCTTCGAGACCGGCGGCTCGTTCTCGGCGGCTCAGAAGAACCTGGCCGGCGGCAGCGCAACCGGCCTGATCCAGTTCATGCCGGCGACCGCACGTGGTCTCGGCACCACGACCGCCGAACTCGCCCGGATGACGCCGGTGCAGCAGCTCGACTACGTCGAGAAGTACTTCGGCAACGGCCGCTACACGACGGTCGAGGGCCTGTACTCCAAGGTGCTCGCCGGCCGGGCGGTCAACGACCCCGGTGGCGTCCTGTTCCGCGAGGGCAGCCGCGAGTACCGCGCGAACCGCGGTGTCGACATCAACCGCGACGGACTGATCACCGCCGGGGAGGCGGCCGCCAAGGTGCGCGCCCGCATCCTGCCCGGCTCCTGACCCACACCCGCACGACCTGCACACCCGCACACCCGCACACCCGCACGACCTGCACACCCGCACGACCTGCACACCCGCACGACCTGCACACCCGCACGACCTGCACACCCGCACACCCGCACGACCCGCACACCCGCACACCCGCACACCCGCACACCCCGATGCACGACCAGCACGACTCACACCACACCCCAGGGGGAGTCCCCCGCTCGACCGAAGGAGAACACCATGTTCAAGGGAATGGACGTCGACAACGGCCGCGCCTGCGCCACCACGCTCGACAGCCGCGCCGGGCAGATCGACGAGATCACGTCCGCGCTGACCAAGTCGCTGCACGGCTTCGAGTGGCGCGGTCCGGATGCCGACCGCACCCGCCAGCAGTGGGACACCGACCAGGTCCGCGCGCTCGCCAGCGTCTCCGAGGCGCTGCGCGGCTACTCCCAGCTGATCAGCACCCAGGCGCAGAACCAGGAGGAGGCGTCCTCCTGACCCGCCGCCGGATGACCGGGGCGCCGACCCACGACGGGCCGGCGCCCCGGCATCCATGTCGACCCACCCATCCAGCGCAGAGGAGGCCACGATGCCCACGTGGACGCTGTCGGTGAACCCGGCCCCGGAGAGCGACCTCCCGGCCGTCGACGTCATCGTGGAGGCCCAGCC
>JBOFLR010000096.1:0-22199 GCA_051657965.1 Dermatophilaceae bacterium | reverse complement strand
CGACCTCGCCCTGCTCCCGCCCGACGCGCCGGAGTAGCCCACCGTCGATCGCGTCAGGCGAGCGCCCGAGGTCCCGTGTCTGCTCGGTCGACGGGGTGCTCACACCACTGACCATCGTCGTGCCGGCCGAAGTTATCGGTGGTGGTGGATGTCAACGTGGCTTCCCCGATTGACTCCTCCTCGACGTTCACGACGCCACGAAAGGCCTGGAATGAGTCTCGATCTGCCCATCAGACGTCGATGGTTGGTCTGTGTCGCCATCGCGACCGCCGTCGGCGTCCCGACCGCCGTCGGCGTCCCGACCGCCGCCGGCAAGCAGACCGTCGGCGAGAAGATCTCTACGCCGTCGCCGTCCCCCACTGCGACGGCAAGCCCTACCGCCGCTCCGACGAAGAAGCAGCTCATCGAGTTGAGCTGGACGGCGCCCGACCCCGAGACGTTCCGCGACAAGGTATCGACGGTCGAGAAGCTCGACCTGTTCTCGGGTACCCATCTCCGGCTGACCGCGCTGCAGGACTCGCGGGTGTTCGGTGCGGCGGTGCCCGAGGAGAGTTTCGTCAAGGACCGCGAGAATCTGGCGGCGGCGACGCCGACCACGATGACCGAGAACTTCATCCGGGTGAACTCCGCCACCGACGACAACTGGGACTGGTTCGACGACCAGGTGTGGGCCGGCGCGTTGAGCAACATCCGCAACGTCGCCCGGACCGGCGCTGCGGGCCCGGTCAAGGGGATCACCCTCGACCCGGAGGCGTACGGCAAGTCGCCGTGGCACTACCAGCAGCAGCTCGGTGCGGCGTCGCACACCTTCGCGGAGTACGAGGCGATGGTGCGCGCCCGCGGAGCCGAGTTCGCTCGCACCCTGGTGGCCGAGGACCCCGACATCCAGATCTTCAGCCTCGGCCTGTTCACCTGGCTCAAGAGCGTCTACCTCAACAACCCCGGCGACGCGAAGGCGCAGCGACAGGCGCTGGAGAAGCACGACTACGGCCTGCTCCCCGCCTTCGTCAACGGCATGCTGGAGGGCTCCGGGCCGGACACGGTGATCACCGACGGCAACGAGATGTCGTACTACGCGCTGGACGAGGAGTCGTTCAGCGGCGTGAAGGAGGAGCTGAAGTCCGAGGCCGTGCCGTTGCTGCTCGACCCGGCACTCCAGAGCCGGTACGACGCGCAGCACCAGGTCGGCCAGGCCGTGTACGTCGACCAGCTGCTCGACCTCTTCGAGGAGCGCAACAAGGGCTACTACCAGTCGCGGCCGCCGCATTTCATGTCGGCCGATGATCGGATGCGGCTGCTCGAGCACAACACCTACCTCGGTCTCAAGCACACCGACCGCTACGTGTGGGTGTACAGCGAGGACATCTCGAAGGACCGGTTCTTCGACTACGGCTGGGGCACCACCACCGTCCCGGACGGCGTGATCGACACGATGAAGCGGGCGAAGTCGAAGGTCGACTCCGGGCAGGCGCTCGGGTTCGACATGACCGCTCAGATCGAGGCGGCGAAGAAGGCGTGCAAGAACGCCGTCGGGGCCACCTATCCGTTCAACTGCAACGGCTGACCGACTGCGGCGGCTGACGCGGCGCGGTGTTCTACGACCGACCGGTGGGGGTCGATCGGATGCGCCGTTCAGCGCGGTGCGGACGGCTCTCGGCGGAGTGCGGGGCGGTACCTCGCACTCCGCCGAGATCGTCGCTCACGCAGCCTGGGTGCGGGCTCGGACCGCGGTGACGACGGCCTCGGCGACGCCGACCGCGGATGCCGGGTTCTGCCCGGTGACCAGCCGGTCGTCGACGATCACCTGGGCCTGGAACGTGCCGGCCGGCACGTGGATGGCGCCGCGGTCGGCCAGGCGGTCGGCGAGCAGGAACGGGACGATGTCGGTGAGGCCGACGGCCGCCTCCTCGTCGTTGGTGAAGGCCGCCACCCGCTTGCCGTCGACCAGGTACCGGCCGTCCGACAGCATGAGGTCGACCAGGCCGGCCGGGCCGTGGCAGACCGCGGCCACCACGCCGCCGGCCTCGTAGACCTGTCGGCCGAGACCGGCCAGCCGGTCGTTGCCGGGGAAGTCCCACATCGTGCCGTGCCCGCCGGCGTACAGCACCACGTCGTAGTCGGACGGGTCCACCTGATCCGGCGTCGGTGTGTCGGCGAGCTTGGCGGCCATCTGCGGGTCGTCGAGGAGCTCGCGCACCGTCGGGTCGGTGTCGTCGAGGCCGTCCATCGGCGGGCGGCCACCGGCGGTCGACACCAGGTCGACGTCGATACCGTTCTCGCGGAACACCTTCCACGGATGCGCGACCTCGGGGACGTAGAAGCCGGTGGAACGGTCGGTCTCGCCGAGACGGTCGTGACTGGTGAGCACGATCACGGCTCGGGTGGGCCGGTGGCTGGTCTGCTGAGTCATGGTGAGGCTTCCTCTCGGTTCGGTGGGCGTGCTGCCCGACGGACCAAGGGTGTGCCGGCGGGCGGGCGATCGTCCAATGACCGGTGCTGCTGCCCGTCATCAGGATCCTGATGGCCAGACCCCGCCTTCGGATGCCAGGATGTCCGGCGACGACACGGAGGTCGACATGGATGCTGCACGAGTGCTGCTCGTGGTGACCGGGACCCGCACGCTCGCGGACGGGCGGCCCGCCGGCTTCTGGCTGCCGGAGGCGGCCTATCCGTGGGCCGGCCTGACCGCGGCCGGGTGGGCGGTCGACCTGGTGGTGGCTCGTGCCACGGGCCGGCAGGTACCGGATGACGGTCCGCTCGCCAGCGGCGTCGACCGCGCAGACCCGGTGCAGCGCGCCTTCCTGGCCGACCCGGCGGCCCGGCGGGCACTGAGCCGCGCCACCCCGGTCGGTCGACGAGACCCGGCGCGGTACGCCGCCGTGGTCTACGCCGGCGGCTACGGCGCGGTCTTCGACATGCCGCACGACGAGGCCCTGGCGTCCTTCGCGTCAACGGTCGCCGCGGGTGGCGGGTGGCTGTGGGCGGTGTGCCACGGTCCGGCCGGGTTGCTCCCCCTGCGCACCGACGCGGGCCGGCCCCTGGTCGCCGGTCGCCGCGTGGCGGCGTTCACGGTCGAGGAGGAGGACGCCAGCGACATGCGAGATGTGGTCCCCCTCCTGCTCCCGGACGCCCTCGGCGCGCTCGGGGCTCGGATGTCGGCCGGCCCGGCGTTCCGGTCGCACGTCGTCCGGGACGGCCGGCTGATCACCGGGCAGAACCCGGCGTCGGCGCCGGCCGCGGCCCGAGAGCTGGTCGACGCGTTGGGTCCCGCGCCGGGGCGGGTGGCGCCGCGCGCGGCATCCGTGGCTCGGTCGGCCCGGCGAACGGCGCCGAGGACGCCGCAGCCTCGCCGCGGCCCGGCCGACACCGTGGTGTCGACACCCGCCGGGCCGGTACGTGGCGGGCGTCCGTGAGCCGCGGGCTCGCCACGGTCAACATCGCGCTGCTGCGGACGTTCCTGGTGTGCTACCGCGCCGGGTCGATGACCGGTGCGGCCGCCGAGCTGGGTGTCTCCCAGCCAGGGGTCACCGCGCAGGTGCGGTCGCTGGAGCAGCAGCTGGGAGTCGAGCTGTTCCGCCGCAGCCGTCGCGGACTGGACCCGACCACCGCCGCCGACGAGCTGGCGCACCGGATCGGCCCGCACCTGGACGGCCTCATGGGTGCCATTGCCGAGTCCGACGGTCGCCCGATGCCCGGCTCCGAACCGGACACCGACCCGTTCCTGCGCACCGTGCTCCTCGGCGGCCCGCCGGAGCTGACCGGCGCGCGCGTGCTGCCGGCACTGTCCGACTTGTACGACCGGGGCCTGCGCCTGCGGGTCAGCACCGGCCTGGCGGACGACCTGCTCGCCGAGCTGGCGGCAGGAGGGCTCGACCTGGTGGTCTCCACGATCCGTCCACGGGTTCGCCGGGTGACCGCGGTGCCACTGACCGATGAGGAGTTCCAGCTGGTCGCGAGCCCCGAGATCGCCGGCCGGCTCGACGGCGACCGGCTGGCCGTCGAGCCCGCGGCGGTGCTGGCCGACGAGCGGGTCGTGGCCTACGACGAGCAGCTCCCGATCATCCGCCGGTACTGGCGACATGTGTTCAGCCGGCCGGTGCCGCGCCGCGCGGCGGCCGTGCTGGTCGCCGACCTGCGCGCGGTGGCCGCAGCGGTCGCCGCCGGTGCCGGCTACAGCGTGCTGCCGGCATACCTGGTTCGCGACGACGTCGAGGCGGGTCGGCTGGTGGTGCTGTACGACGCGCCGGACCCACCGATCAACACGTTCCACCTGGCCTGGCGCACCGCCGCGACCGGACATCCCGCGGTGGCCGCGGTGCGCACCCAGTTACGGATGAACGCCCCGCTCTGGTGACCCGGTAGGGCGGTCTCTCGCGCGAGGGCCTTGGCCGGCATCCCGGCCGGGACGTCGGGTCCGATCGTCGATCTCAGGGCGGTCTGCCACGCGGCCCGCGGATCCGGGCGGTAGCCGCCCTCTTCGAGGCCGGCGTGGATCTCGAAGACGTTGCCGCTCGGTCCGGCGCCGAGCGGCGGCAGCTGTGCAGCGAGCTCCGCGGCGCCGTACGTGACCGGCATGGACAGGCCGAGCACCGCCCACTGCCTCGCGTGCCGTACCTCGTGGCTCACCAGCTCGGCGCCGATGTCGCCTCGGTCCGTCCCGGTGAGGAACACGTGTCCCACCGCCACGCCCTGGCGCGGGCCGTAGCCGCCGTCCATGCCCGAGGCCATCACCATCCCGCCTCGCAGGTGGAGATCGGCACCGCGCACGACCGCCCAGCCGAGCGCGGCGACGGTGATGGGAGCGGTGCGCGCCAGCTCGAGCGCGTGAACCGCGGCCCGCGCGCTGTCGGCTCGGGGGTGTACCGCGGCCGCGGTGACGAGAAGCATCAGCAGGAGAACCAGCACCTGCCGTGCCGCCCGTTCGGCGCCGAGAGTGATCGCGTCCCAGTCGGGAACAGGGAGTGCCCAGGTGGCGGTCGTGGTCATAGGGACGAGCCTGGCGACTCAGGCAATCGAGATCCAATGACGTGCGCTGGTACGCACCATCAGGAATTTGATCGAAAGAAGACCGCCGCCAATGGTCGCCAGAACACGAATAGCATTGTCGCACTGCGGTTTAGCGACGCATCAGCGCCGTGTCGAGCGTCCGTTCCGAATCCATGAGTTCGGCTGCCGTCGTCGGAGGATGCGACCGCACCGACCGGCTCCGCCGACTGGCCGGGCGGCCCGGTCGAACCAGCTCGTGCACCGGTTCGCCGGACTGCCGCCGGCCGTCATCACTACCTCACCGGTGGCGTTCGGCGCCAGGGTCACCGCAGGTCGACGACCCGCAAGCCGGTCGCGGCGGCGATACGTTCGTAGTCGACGTCGCGATGCGCTACCGCGACGTCTCGGCGGAGGGCGACGGCGGCCACGAGACAGTCCTGGAGCGAGCGGGGTTGGTGTCCGGTCGCGCGGGTCGCATGGAACACGTCGACCGCACCGCGGTAGTCCAGGCCGGGATCGACGCGGTGCCAGGTCTGGCTCAGGAGCAGCCGCTCGATCCGCGCGGTGTGCTCTCCCGGCCGGGCTCCGGCGAGCAGTTCCATCATCACCGGCTCGGTGGTGGCGAGCGCCGTGCCCAGGTGCCGGCGCACGAACGTCGTGGCCGGGCCCGAGGTGCCGCGCAGGAACTCGACCCAGACCGAGGTGTCGACGATGCTCACACGTCCGCCACGACCTCGGACCGCAGGGCGGCGAGGTCACCGTCCCATCCGACGCCCTCCAGGGCCAACATCTCCTCGCGGGTCATCACCGGCCCGACCAGACGGCGCAGCGCGAAGTCGACCGCCTCCCGCTTCGTCGCGAGGTCGTAGCGGCGCATCACCTCCCCGACGAGGTCGTCGTCGAGGTCGATGTTGGTGCGCGCCATACACCAACGATACACCTCTGTCGGAAGGTGCCCCCTGCCTGGATGCCGTAGCCGCTCGTGATCGGACGACGTCACCACTCGTCGAGACGCCGACCTATCGACGCCGAGCTCGCCGTACTACCTCGCCACGGGCTCCGTCGAGCTCGCGCCGGACCTGCTCTGCCTCGGCACCGACGAGGCCTCGAATGACGGTGGATGAGGCCGGGGAGTGCTCCCCGGTCCCGGCGGTTCCGCTCAGGCCCGAGCGCGGTTAGCCTGAACCGGGTGTGCGGCCGGGGGAACGGTCCGGTCGACGCCAGGGGAGTCGACCGACGAGGAGGCCCGGAAGGTGGCGCGTCAAGCTCCGGCGCGTCGTGCGGCGGTGCGGGAGGCGCGCGGTCGCACGGCGAGCCTGCTCGCTGTCGTGCTCGTGGCGTCGGGGCTCGGATACGTCGCGGTGGCCGGTCAGGGCTCGACGGTGCACCAGGCCGACCTCCACGACGCCGGCGTGTGGGTCAGCTCCGACGCGCAGGCCAAGTTCGCCAAGGCCAACGTCCCCATCGGTCAACTGGAGTCGGGTGTCGCGACCGATGTCGGAGCGGGCAGCGGCCTCGACGTGCTCCAGGACGGCGCGGCCGTGGTCGGGGTCGGTGTCGCCGCCGGCCAGCTGTTCCCGATCGACCCTCGCACGTCGAGCGCCGGTGAGGCCGCCGCCCCGGTGGGCGCGGTCGCGCGGGTCCCGGGTCGCCTCGTAGCCAGCCCGGTCGACCTCCGCGGTGGCACCGTGGCGGTGCTCGACCCGGGGAGCGGCAAGGTCTGGGCGCAGCGGGTCGACCGCCGCGCACGCATCACCTCGCTGCCCGACCTGTCGCCGTCGTCGACACCCGTCGCCGAGGTCGGTCGCACCGCAGCCGTGGCCGTCGACGAGCGCGGGTCCGTGCACGCCGTCTCCGGAGCCACCGGGAAGGTCACCACCGTCGCCGCCACCGCGTCCGGCTTCGCCGCACCGGTCACGGTCGACACCGGGTTGCGCAGCGCCGCACCGGACATCACCGCGGTCGGCGCCACCTGGGTGGCCTACGACGCCGGGAAGGACACCGTCTACACCGCGGAGGCACCGGCGGGCCTCGAGGCCCAGGCCATCACGCCGGGTGGCTCGCGCGCAGCCCGGCTCCAGCAGCCGGGGCCCACCGCCGACGTCGTCGTGGTCGCGTCCGCCGAGCGGGCCGTCCCGGTGCCCCTCGACGGTGGCACACGCCCGGGTGGGGTGGTGGTCGGCGAGCGGGTCAACCGGGTCGCCGGGGCCACCATCCCGGCCCGGCCGGTGGTGCTGGCTGGGTGCCTGCACGCCGCGTGGGCCGAGGCGGGTCAGGTCTTCTACGGGGTCAACTGCGGCCGCACAGGCGACCAGCCCACGGTCACCCTGTCGGCGCCGGGTACACAGCAGACCCGCGACGGTGCGGCGTTCCGGGTCAACCGTGGGCTCGTGGTGCTCAACGACCTCGACAACGGCGGGGTCTGGGACCTCGAGGACAAGCCGACGAAGATCGACAACTGGGACGCCCTGGTCCCCCCGACCCGGACCGACGACAAGAACAAGAAGAAGGACGAGAACCTCGTCGACCAGGCCAGCCGCCAGCAGCCGCCGACCGCCAAGCCCGACGACCTCGCGGTGCGCCCCGGTCGCACGAGCAAGCTGCACGTGCTCGACAACGACACCGACGTGGCGGCGTCGGTCCTCGCCATCGACCAGGCCGACGTCACCCGCCCGAGCCTCGACGGCGTCAGCGCCACGGTGTCGGCCGACGGTCAGGCGGTCGACGTCTCGGTGCCCGACGGCACCGAGGGCCGGTCCTTCGCGTTCGACTACCGCGTCAACAACGGCAAGGTGAAGTCGAAGACCGCCGCGAGAGTGACGGTGCGCATCGTCCCGGATGACGTCAACGGCCCGCCGCGGCTGCGCCCCGGCGGCGCGAAGCTCGTGGCCACGCCGTACCCGGTCATCGCCGGCAAGCGGCTGGCCGTGCCGGTCCTGGGCGACTGGCGCGACCCCGAGAGCGACGTGCTCGCCGCGAGCGCCGCAGGCGAGGGCAGTATCGTCGACGGCCAGGGCAAGGTCACCCTCACCGCGCCCGTCGAGCGGGGTACGCGCCGGATCGGGTACGTCGTCAGCGACGGCCGGGGCGGGCGCGCCGAGGGCGCCGTCACCGCCCGCGTCATCGGGCCGAAGGACACCCGGTTCGAGCCACCGCGCACCCAGCCGGATGCCGTGCGCGGTGTCGTCGGGAAGCCGCTCCAGATCGAGCCCCTCGGCAACGACATCGCCGGGGCCGACCCCGGCGAGCCCGACGCGATGCTGCGGCTGCGTTCCGAGGTGCGCGCGGTCGGCCCGCTCCAGGTCGACTCCGACCTCGCCACCGGGCAGGTCACCGTCACCGGCAGCGCACCGGGGACCTTCGAGCTCACCTACGCGGCGCAGACCGGTGCGGGCGCGGCACCGGGCCGCATCCGGGTGGATCTCGTCGCACCGCCGGAGGGTGCTCCACCCGTGGCGGTGCCCGACACCGCGACGGTGCACGACCAGGCGCCGGTGCTGGTCGACGTGCTCGCCAACGACTACAGCCCCCGCGGCGACGTGCTCGTCACCGCCTCGGTCGACGGAGCCGCCGACACCCCATGGCTGCGCGCCTCGATCTACCAGGGCCGGTGGGTGCGGATCGAGGCCACCGCACCCGCGCCGCTCGACGCCGGCTCCACCGGTCGCCGGGCCACGGTGTCGTACACCGCCAGCGACGGCAGCCAGCAGGCGCGGGGCCAGGTGGCGGTGCTCCAGCAGGGGCCGCTCGAGGATGCCGTGCCGCTCGTCCAGGACGACACGGCCTCGGTGCGCGAAGGCGACAGCGTCAGCATCTCGGTGCTCGACAACGACACCATGGCGGGCGGCATCCCGCTGTGGGTGGACCCTCTGAGTGTGAAGGTGGTCAGCGCGGGTGACGAGCAGCAGGCCTTCGCGAGCGGCAACGTCATCCGCTACGTCCCCGAGCACCGGGGTCTGACGGCGGCGAGGTTCGTCACCGTCGAGTACGCCGCCTACGCCGACGGGATGAAGGAGCGGGCCCAGACCGCGCGGGTGCGGGTCCAGGTCAACCCGCTCCCGACACCGCAGCTGGTCAACCAGGCGCCGGTGGCGCGCAGCTTCTCGGCCACGGTCACCGCTGGCGACCCGCTGACCGTGACCGTGCCCACCTCCGGCGTCGACCCCGACGGCGACACCGTCACCGTCACCGGTGTGGTGGGCGCCGAGGGTGGCCCGGTCGACCTCGCCCACGGGCGGGTCGTCGGCATCGGTCCGTCGACTCTTCGGTACGAGGCGTTCCCGCTGGCCGCCGGGACCGAGGTG
Source organism: Dermatophilaceae bacterium (assembly GCA_051657965.1). Taxonomy (GTDB): domain Bacteria; phylum Actinomycetota; class Actinomycetes; order Actinomycetales; family Dermatophilaceae; genus JBOFLG01. The sequence continues at coordinate 12,909 of JBOFLR010000096.1, read as the reverse complement.
ATCACCTACGAGGTACGCGACCGATTCGGTGCCACCAGCCAGGCCTTCGTGCGGGTGGGAGTCGTGCAGCCGGGCGACCCGCAGCCCCCGGTCGCCGTGCCCGACGAGGTGTTCGCCGCGCCCGGCAAGACGGTGACGGTCAGACCGCTCACCAACGACCTCGTCGCCCGTGGCGACCGCGTCGACGTCGACCTCGAGCCGCTGGGGGGCGACGCCGGCGCCGAGCGGCGGTGGCGGCTCGCCGACGACGACACCCTCACCACCACCGTGCCCGGCGACACGACCCGGCCGCACCAGATCGGCTACCGGATCGGCAACGGGGTCTTCGACCCGTCGCGCGCCACCGTGCTCGTCCGGCCGGTCGAGGGGTACGTCAACCCGCCGGTCGCCCGCGACGACGTGGCCGCTCCCAAGCCCGGCGAGTCGACCGCGCTGGTCGACGTGCTCGCCAACGACACCGACATCGACTCCGACCCGGCCACCCTCGAGGTCGACCGGGTGCTCTCCCCGGATGCGTCCGTCGAGGACGGCAAGGTGCGGGTGCGGGTGCTCGACCGGCCGCACACGGTGCCCTACGTCATCCGCGACGAGGACGGCGCGGAGGCGATGGCGGTGGTGTTCGTGCCCACCGGCGCGGGGGGTCAGCCGTTCGTCGTGCCGTCGACGCTGATCCAGATGGACAAGGACTCCTCCATCACCGTCGAGCTGAACGACCACGTGCGGTCACCGCGCGGCCGGGTGGTGTCGGTGACCACCGCCGAGACGCTCAGCGCCTCGCCCGCGGCCGATCTCGCGGTGACGATGCCCGACAACCGCACCCTCACCCTGGAGTCCTCGGGCGGTTACGTCGGCCCGGCGGCGGTGATGCTCGAGGTCACCGACCAGGACGCCGTAGACCAGAAGGACTTCGGCACCGCCTACGTGTCGATCCCGGTGCAGGTCGGCCCGAAGGTGCCGGTGCTGCGCTGCCCGGACGGCCCGGTGACCGTGCTCGCCGGCGGTCTCGACCGGGTGGTCGACATCCCCACGTACTGCCGGGCCTGGCTCCCGGTGGGGATGACGGTCGACGACGTACGGTTCGAGACCCGGTGGCAGACCGAGCCCGATGCCGAGCTGCGGGTCGACGACGACGGCCGGCGGGTCACCCTGCGGGCCGGAGCCGACGCCAGGACCTCGTCGGGAGCCCTGTCGGTCACGTCCGAAGGGCAGAGCACCCCGGCAGTCGTCCCCGTGCGCGTGCAGGGCGCCGAGGCCTTCCCGCCGCCGCGGCTGCGGCCGATCACCGTCGCCGGGCTGGCCGAGGGCGAGTCCACCGAGGTCGACGTGGCCGCCTACCTCGACTCCCCGCTCGCCCGCCCGCAGTGCGCAATCGAGTCGGCGCAGGTCGAGAGCGGGACCGGGCTCACCGCCTCGGCGTCCGGCTGCCGCCTCACGCTCACCGCGGGCGAGAAGCCGTCACCCGAGGCGGCGGTGCGCCTGTCCGTACGCGACGGCGAGGGCCCGACCCGGGTGGCCGAGGGCCGGGTCACCGTCACGCTGCGCGGCACGCCGTCGGCGCCGCGCCAGGTCACCGCGGTGGCCGACCGTGACGCCGGCGGCCAGGCCCGGGTGTCGTGGGTGCCGCCCGAGTACGACGGCGGGTCGGCCATCTCCGGGTACACGGTCACCTACCCCGGCGGGTCGACCCCCTGCTCGGCATCCCCGTGCACCGTCACCGGGCTCACCAACGGCCGCGACTACACCTTCGTCGTCACCGCCGTGGGCGCCCTCGGCGAGGGCGATCCGAGCGAGCCGAGCAACGTCGTGCGCCCCGACACCCTGCCGCGACAGGTCACCGGCATCCGGATGACGGGGCGCGGCGACGGCCGCCTCGACCTCGCGTGGGACCGTCCGGTCAACGAGGGCAGCGCCCTGACGAAGTACGTCGTGCGGCTCGTCTCGTCGACCGGCGCGACCCGCACCGCCGAGGTCGCGCCCGGCCAGACCCGCACGTCGGTCACCGGGCTCGACAACCTCAGCGAGCAGGCGGTGCAGGTCCAGGCGTGGAACGAGCTCGGCGCGGGGCCGTTCGGCCCGGCGGTGCGGATGCAGTCGGCCGGCACCCCGCCGGCGTTGCCGCAGCCCGACATCCAGGCCAGCGGCCCCGGCCCCGCGCAGGACTCCGCCACGCTCGGTATCTCCTGGGCGCAGGGCAACCCCAACGGGCCCCCGGTGACGGGGTACACCGTGTACCGCTCGACGGACGGCGGGCCCTGGCAGGCGGTCGCCACCACCGGGCCGTCCGTCCGCACGGCGCGCGACGTCATCCCCTACGACGGGCGCGTGTACCGCTACGTGGTCACGGTCACGAACGGGGCCGACATCGAGTCCCCGCAGGCCAGCCCGGCGAGCTTCACCTCGGTCGGCCAGCCGTCCGACCCGTCGGTGACGACCGACACCCCGAGACCGGACCGCCGGGTCACCGTCACGGTCGGAGTCGGACAACCCCGCGCGGGCAGGTTCTCCGCGATCCGCTGGCAGGCGAGCGACCAGGCCGGTAACAGCACGAGCGGCACCTACACCTGCGGCTGCGCCCCTGGATCGCAGGTGTCGTTCGCCGTCGGGCCGTTCGACACCAGCCCCACCCAGTACTACCGGGTCATCGTGTGGACGGTGAACTCCGGCAACAGCGAGTCGAACCGAGCCAGCGGCCAGCCCATCCCGTACGGCGAGACCCTCACCCCGACGGGTCTGAGCGGGGCCCGCGACGGAAATGACGCCACCTGGTCGTGGAACCTGCCCGAGAACGGCCGGAGCGTCGACCAGGTCGAGATCGACGGGCCCGGCGGCGGCACGTTCGGCGCACGCACCTCGCACCGGGTGACCGGGACCCCCGGCCAGAGCTACAGCATCCGGGTGCGCTCGCACTCGGATGCCGGCTGGTCGGGCTGGACCGGCGCCTCCTCGGTGTCGATCCCTGCGCCCGACCCGGTCGTGACCAACCTCGGCCGGTCGAGCCAGCGGTATGTCGACCCGAACGGGCAGGGCAGCTGTGCGGTCAGCCCGGGGTGCAACACCGTCACGTTCGACATCCGCGACTTCCCGCCGAACACCACGTGGGACGTGCGCTGCGAGGCCAGCAACTCGAACGTCGGCACGGTCGACTCCGCGTTCGACCTCACGACGAACGGCACCGGCAACGGGTACTCGTGGAACGGGAAGTGTCTCTTCGGCGTGGGCGTCGGCGACGTCACCGTCGTGCTCAGCCGCGGTGGCCAGGAGTACCGGGAGACGATGTTCTGGTCCTGAAGCTGCGGCACCCGCCCGTCTCCTACCGACGCCCCGAGAGGTTCCCCTCATGACCGTCACGCCCGATCAGGCCGGCTGGTTCAGCCAGACCTTCTCCGCGATGGTCGCCAACGTCGACCAGGCGGTGCTCGGCAAGGATCACGTCATCCGGCTCGCGCTCACCTGCATGCTCTCCGAGGGTCACCTGCTGCTCGAGGACTACCCCGGGACCGGCAAGACGCAGCTGGCGCGGGCGCTGTCGGGCACCGTGCAGGGCAGCAACTCCCGCATCCAGTTCACCCCCGACCTGCTGCCCAGCGACGTCACCGGGGTGACGATCTACGACCCGGGTAGCAAGGAGTTCGAGTTCCACCGCGGCCCGATCTTCGCCACCATCGTGCTCGCCGACGAGATCAACCGGGCCTCCCCGAAGACCCAGAGCGCCCTGCTCGAGGTGATGGAGGAGGGCCGGGTCACCGTCGACGGCGTGCGGCACGAGGTCGGCGAGCCGTTCATGGTCATCGCCACCCAGAACCCCATCGAGCAGGCCGGCACCTACCGGCTGCCCGAGGCCCAGCTCGACCGGTTCCTCATGAAGACCACGCTCGGCTACCCCGACCACGACGCCACCGTGCGGGTGCTGCGCGAGGCCAAGGTCCGCGACCGCACCCGGGGCCTGGAGCCGGTGGTCACCGCCGGCGTGGTCTCCGACATGGCCGCGCTCGCCGACGAGGTGCACGTCGACGACGCCATCCTCGACTACGTGTCGCGCATCGCCGAGGAGACCCGTCGGCACGTGAGCATCCGGCTCGGCCTGTCGGTGCGCGGGTGCCTGGCGTTCGTGCGCTGCGCCAAGACCTGGGCGATCAGCCAGGGCCGTGACCACGTGGTGCCCGACGACGTCAAGCTGTTGGCCTCGCCGGTGCTCGGCCACCGGCTGCTCGTCACCGCCGAGGCCCAGTTCGCGGGTGTCACCGTCGACCAGCTCATCGGTCAGGTGATCGGCGAGGTCGCTCCACCGACGGACCGCGTCCCGGCATGACACCTCCCGAGCCGACGTCGGGCCGCGGCGACCTGCCCGCCGAGGATGCCGCGCAGACCACGCGGCGCTCCGCCCTCACCTCCGCGACCCCCACCACCGGTCGGCGGCGGGGTCCGCGCGTGCCGCGCCCCGGCATCCGACACCGCAGGTCCGCGCCGGATGCCGCAGCGCCTGGCGTGCTCGCGTCGCCTGGCTCGGCCGGCCCGGCGCGCCGGGTGGCCGTCCCCGGGTTGTCCGCCCGGCGGGCCTCCGGGCCGGTGGGCGAGACGAGGACGGTCACGCTGCCCCGGGTCCAGATCCCGTCGGCGATCACCGGCACCGGTGCCCGCATCGTCGTGCTCACCGGCGCGCGCATCGCGCCCCTGGCGGCGTCGACCCGCCGGGTCTGGCACCCCGTGCTCGAGGTGCTGCGCTGGGTGTCCCCGCTCGGGTGGACGGTGGCCGTCGTGGGGCTGGTCTCCTGGTGGCTCGCCGCCCGGTACGCCTGGGTGGAGCTGTCGATGGTGGCGGCCGCCTGTCTCGTGTTGGTGCTGTGCTGCCTGGCGCTGGCCCTCGACCGGGCCCGGGTGCGGATCCGGTGCGACGTCGAGCCCACCCGGGTCACCGTCGGCGACCCCGCCACCGGACGGCTGGAGGTCACCAACACCGGCCGCCGGGGCATGCTGCCACTGCTCGTCGAGCTGCCGGTCGGCGAGACGTCGGCCCGGTTCACGCTGCCCACGCTCGGCGCCGGGAGGTCGCACGACGAGCTGTTCGTCGTGCCCACCCGCCGGCGGGGTGTGGTGACGGTGGGCCCGGCCACCACCGTGCACGGCGACCCGCTCGGCCTGGTGCGCCGCACCGTGGCGTGGACCGACCGCACCGAGCTGTACGTGCATCCCGTCACCGTGGCGCTCGACAACCTCGGCGCCGGGCTGCTGCGCGACCTCGAGGGCCAGGTGACGCCCGACCTGTCGATGAGCGACCTCGCGTTCCACGCCCTGCGCGAGTACCAGCCGGGCGACGACCGCCGCTACGTGCACTGGCGCTCCTCGGCCAAGCACGGCCGGCTGCTCGTGCGGCAGTTCCTCGACACCCGCCGCAGCCACCTCGCGGTCGTCGTCGACACCACGCCCGACGTCTACACCCGGGGCGAGGACGACGTCGAGTTCGCCATCTCGTGCGCGGCGTCGCTCGCCGTGCGCTCCATCCTCGACGAGCAGGACACCACGGTCGTCTGTCACGGCCAGACCGCGTCGCGCACCACCGCGCCGCTCACTCTCGACGCCCTGGCCCGAGCCGTCGTCGAGACCGATGACGTGCACGCCTCGGCCATCGAGGCGGCGGGCCTGGCTCCGGACGCCAGCGTGGCGGTGCTCGTCACCGGCCGGTCCCGGCCGTTCGTCCAGGTGCAGCGGACCCTCGGCCAGTTCGAGCCGGAGGTCGTCAAGGTCGCGCTCGTCGTCGACCCCGACATCCCGGTCGGGGTGCGCCGGCTGGGCGCGCTCGTCATCCTGCACGTGCGCGACCTCGCCGACCTGCGGCGGGTGCTCTTCGCCGGGGCGCTGACATGACGGTCTCCGAGCACCCGGTGGAGCGGTCGGCGCCCAGCCTGGCCACCGCGCTGCGCGATGGGGACAGGCGGCGGGCCCGGCGCCGGGCCCGACCCGAGACCGGTGAGCCGCGCCCACGTACAGCGCTGCCGACCCGTGACGCGCTGGTCGACGCCGCGTTCGCCGCCGCACTCGTCGCGGTGGCGCTGGTGGGCCTGCGCACCGGGTTCCTCGGCGACCGGTGGGCGGTGGTGGCCGGTGTGGGACTGTCGCTCGGGTTGCTCGTGGGCCATCTCGCGGCGGCCTGGCGGTGGATGGCGGTCACCACCCTGATCGTGCTGACCTCGGTGTACTTCCTGCTCGGCGGTCCGGTGGCGGTCCGCGGCGACCTCGTCGCCGGTGTCGTCCCGACGGCGCAGACGTTCACCGACCTGGCCACCTGGGCGGTCACCGGCTGGAAGAAATGGCTCACCCTGCTGCCACCGGTCGACGCGCGGGGGCCGGTGCTCGCCCTGCCCTGGCTGGCCGGCCTGCTCGGAGGCGCCCTCACCTTGGGAGTGGCGCGCCGCTGGGCCAGCGTGCCGCTCACCGCGCTGACGCCGGTCGCGCTGCTCGCCGGGTCGATCGCGCTCGGCACCCTGGAGCCGGCGGCCCGCTGGGTCCAGGGGGTCGGGTTCGCGGCGCTGCTGGTGAGCTGGCTCGTCATCCGTGCCCACCGCACGCGGCCGCCGATCCAGAACGGCGCCGGCCGCGGAGCGCAGCTCGCCACCGGGGCGGTACTCGCCGCGCTGGCCCTGGTGGCCGGGCTCGTCGCCGGGCCGGTGCTGCCGGGCACCTCGGCGCAGGAGCGTCGCGAGGTGGTGCGCACCCGGTTGGTCCCCCCGCTCGACGTGTCGCAGTTCCCCAGCCCGCTCCCCGGGTTCCGGCAGTTCACCGAGCCCAACCCGGCCGAGCGCTACGACGCCACGCTGCTCCGGGTCGACGGCCTCCCGCGGGGCGCCCTCCTGCGGTTCGCCACCCTGGACTCCTACGACGGGCTGGTGTGGGGTGCGGCCGATCGCAGCCGCGACGGGGTGCCGTTCCAGCAGGTCGGGTCGCGCGTCGCGCCCCGGGGTGGTGGTGACACCCCGGTCGAGGTCACCGTGTCGATCCCGGCCGACGGGTACGCCGACTACTGGCTGCCCACGGTCGGCAGCCCGACCCGGATCGAGTTCACCGGGCCCCGGTCCGACGAGCTCGCCGAGGAGCTGTGGCTCAACACCGACACCGATACCGCCGTGGTGCCGCGCCGGCTGCTCGGCGGCGAGGAGTACCGGATGAGCGCGCTGCTCCCCGACCCGCCGGCCGGCACGCTGCCAGCAGACCTCGACGTCGCCACCGGTGCAATACCACCCGCCGACGCCGAGTTCCTCGACACCCGCATCGACGCGTGGACCGGCCGGGTCGACGGCGGCCCGTGGCAGAAGCTGCGCGCGTTCGCGGAGCGGATGCGGGTCGAGGGCACCTACACCGACGGCGGGACGCCGAACAGCTTCGAGAAGGTGTACCTGCCCGGTCACACCGTGGCACGGCTGACCCGCTTCGCGGCATCCACCAAGCTGGCCGGTAACGACGAGCAGTACGCCGCCGCGCTCGCCCTGGTGGCCGAGCGGCTCGGCATCCCCGCTCGCGTGGTCATGGGTGCCGAGCCGCAGCCGGACGGCACCGTGCGCGGCAAGGACGTGCACGCCTGGGTCGAGGTGGCTCTCGACGACGGGTCGTGGTTCCCCCTGGCGCGGCGCACCTTCCTCCCGAGCCGCGACAAGACCCCCGACGAGCAGCAGTCCAGGATCGAGGACGAGAAGCTCGGCACCCAGGTCCCGCCACCGCCCGGGGTCAACCCGCCGTCGGTGCTGCAGGGCCCCGACCAGGCCCAGAACGCCACCGACCTCGCCAAGCGCAAACGCAGCCCGCTCGACATCTCCGCCTGGCCCTGGTGGCTCCGCCTCACCGTCCTCGGCGTCGCGCTGCCGGTGCTCCTGGTGCTCGGCTGGGTGGTCGCCCTGGCCCGGCTGAAGGCGCGCAGGCGACGCCGGCACGCCACCACCGGGCAGGTGCCCGACCGCGCGGCGTGGGTGTGGCGCGACCTCGTGGCCGAGGCGCGCAGCCTTGGAGTCGCCGTGCCTCCCGGCGGCACCCGACTCGAGCAGTCCAGGGCCTTTCCGGATGACGTGTGCGCCGGCTCGGTCGCGGCCGCCACCGACGCCGTGGTGTTCGGGCCGGGGACGGGCGACCCCGACCGGGTGGTCGTGCTCGCCGGCGACGCGGAGGCGGCTCGGCGCTCGCTGCGCGGTCGCGTGTCCCGGTGGGCGCGGTGGCGTTCGGATGCCGACCCGCGGCCGTTGGCGAGCCGCTCACGTGCCCGCATTCGACCGGCCGGGCACTGGCATGGAACGGCCACTCCTGTCCCATCTGCACCGCCCTGACCAGCGGACTCGCCTCTTCGGACGCACTGGAACCAGCCGAACGGCTGGTTCCGGCGCTTCTCAGCGTCGTGCCAGGATTGGTTCTGTTACGGCGCCCCCGCCCCGGCCTTGTCCGACCGGACCTGCGGGTGCCCGATGAGGCGGCAGGGGCCGACATGGATTCGACACGCGACGGAGGTGGGGCATGACGACGCATGCACTCACCCCGGTGCGGTTCGCCACCGACGACGACCTCGTGGCCCGGGTCCGGGCCGCCGCCGACACCGCTGCCGCCTCCGAGCTCTGGGTGCGCTACCACCCGTTCGGGGTTCGCGCCGCTCACGTGGTGCGCGGTCGCTCCGACGACGCGGAGTTCGTGGCCGCCGAGGCATTCACGGCCCTGCTCGCATCACTGGGCCACGGCGCAGCCGTCGACGACCCGTTCAGTCTGCTGCTCGCGCGGCGGGTCTCTCACGCCGCCGCCGCACCGGCCGACGCCGTAGCGCACGACGACATCCTCGACGACCCGGCCGCCTTCGACGACCCGGAGGCCCCTGGCCGCGAGCCTCGGGCCGACGCCCTCGAGCAGAGCGTGCTGCGGGAGGCGTTCGCCGCACTGCCCGACGACTCGCGGGCCATCATGTGGCACGAGGTCGCCGAGCGGTCCGACCACGACCTCGGCATCCCGGTCGCCGCCACCAGCCGCGCGGTCGCGCGCGTCCGCGACGATCTCCGGGCGATGTACGTCGCCACGCTGGTCTCTCGTGACGCCGTGGTGCCGGCCTGCCGCCCGTACGTCACCGAGCTGCCCGCGCTGGTCGCCGGGCGCGAGGCGTCATCCGAGGCCATCGTCCATGCGGCCGGCTGTCATCGGTGCTCCAGCCGGGTCGAACGGCTACGCGAGCTCGAGTACGCGCTGCCGTCGGCGGTGCTGCCCCTGCTCGCCCCGCTCACCAGCGGGAGCACGCTGCCCCTGCTCGGGGCGCTGCCGGTGGTCGACGGCGCTCAGCTCGACATCGTGCCGCACGCGCCGAGTGCCCGTACCGTCCCGCCGCACCAGGCCGCGCGATGGGTGGTCGGCGCTGGGCTCGCGGCGAGCGTGCTGGTCGCCGGCACCGTGATCGGGTGGACCACCCCCACCCCCACCGCCGAGGGCCCGGCCTCGGCCCGCGGCGGTTCGGCCACCACCGGTCCCGACCGCGGCACGGTCGGGCCGGTGACGCCACCCGGTACCGTCGGCCCCGACACGGACTCCAGGCCGCGGGGCACCCCGTCAGTACCGCCGGGGGCCGCGCCGCCGACCGAGCCGCCCACCGACCGGACCCCGGATGACGTACCCAGTACCGGCGGCTCGTCGGGTCCCGACCCCGGCTCGTCGCCGTCTGCCCCCGGCGGCTCGTCCCCGGACCCGTCCAGCCCGACGCAGACCCCTGACCAGCCGGTCCCATCGACGGCGCCCACCTCGCCATCCGCTCCCGCCGCTCCCTCGGTCGACGTCGCTGTCAGTGCACCGACAGAGGGCAAAGCCATGGCCGCCGTCCGAGCTGACGTTTCGGAGCGTGCCAGCACAATCGAGATGACCATCGACCCTCCGCCGAAGGTCAAGGCCGCCAAGTCCACCGTTGCCAGTGATCTCGAGTGCAAGAATCGGGGCAGCGGCAAGGTGGTCTGCACCGGTGCTCCTGCCCCTGACGGCTCGATCACCGCAGACGTCCAGCTCGACTGGCCGATAGGTGTGACCGGTAGCGTGACGGTCAAGGTCCTGGTGTTGGAGGGAGACGGCGCGGGGTCGTCCGGCGAGGACTCCGCCTCTCCCGATCCAGTACGGCCTCCGCCCGACGACACGGTTCGGACGCCGTTCACCGATCCGTCGCCCCCGTCTCCGGACGCGACGCCGCCGGCAACCGAGGACGCACGGCCTGGTGATGAGGGCACACCGCCCGGCGGTGCCGGTGACGACCAGGCCCGGCCGGAGGTGGCGAGCATCCTCGCCGAGCTCACGGCACTGATCGAGAACGACCTGACACCGGCCGAGGTGCGAGCGTGGGCCGAGGCACTCCTCGCCGAGCTGCTGGCCGGGGCCGGGCCCGCCGGCGACTGAGCCGGCAGGCCCGACTGGAGCTCGGCCTCCGGAAGCAGCCACGCCGGAGCGCGATCAGCATTCCGGCGCGGCCGTGGTGGTCGGAGTGCTCTGCTCAGCGAGCGCGTTCGGTCACCCAGTCCACGATGTCGCGCACCACCGCCGGGTCGGGGTCGCCGAAGTCGCCCTTCCATTTGAGGGTGTGGTTCATCGCGTGCCCCATGCCCGGGTAGACCTTGAGGGTGTGGTCGGGGTTGCCGGCGCGCTCGAGGGCGTCATCGGCGACATACGCTCCACGCACCGGGGTCTGGATGTCGTTCTCGCCGTTGAGCAGGAGAGCCGGTCCACGGTACGTCGGCAGGTTCTGCGAGAGGTCGGGGTACGCGCCGATGTCCCGCAGGTAGGGCTTCTGGTCCTCCTCCACGACATCGACCTCCGGATAGGCGTCGAACAGCTCCTGCGGTGCCAGCAGTGCCTTGATCTCGCTGTCGATCGCCAGCCGTCCGTCACGGTCGGTGTCGAGCTCGGGCGTCACCTGCTCTCCGCTCAGCAGCAGCGCCCGCAGCCCGTCCGCCTCCTCTCGCTCGCGACCGGCCAGCCCGTCGGTGACCTCACCGGCAGTGAGCAGGCCGTTGGCGTCGACGTCGAACTCCTCGTGCAGGAAGGCGAGGTTGCTGCCGAGGGTCTGGAAGGCGCCGCTAGCCGATATCGGGACTCCGATGACTCCCATGGCCACCACACCGGCCGGGGTGCGGATGCCGTACCTGGCCGGATGGGCGGCGAGCTCGCTGGCGATGTTGGTGCCCTCGCTGTGGCCGAGCAGGTAGACCCGCTCGGGGTCCACCTGCTTCAGGCCGGTGGCGAACTTCACCACATCGGCGGCGTCCTGCAGGTACTGCGTATAGGGCTTGGCCAGGTCGGTGAATCTCGGGTCGTCGCTGAGCTTCGGCCCGATGCCGACCACACCGCGCTTGTTGAAGCGCAGCACGGCGACGCCCTGGCGGGCGAGTGCTTGGGCGATCGAGGGGAACGTGCGCACCGTGGTGCCGTCCGGCCCGGGCAGGGTCTGGTCGAGGTCGTTGCGTCCGCTGCCGTGGAACAGCACCACCAGGGGTACCCGCCCCTTGGCGCGTGCTGGCAGGTCTAGCTCGGCGCCGGCGGTCCACCCGCCGGGGAGCGGGATCTGCAGCGGCACCCGCTTGACCCCGTGCCATCCGGACCGCTCTGCCGCCGAGGCGGCCATCCCGGCATCCGGTGGCTCGGATGCCGACAGGGTGGACACTCCGAGAGTCGCGGCAGCGGCGACACTCGCAGGGGCGAGCACCGCACCGACGGCACGACGCCAGCGAGTGAGAGACAGACGGGACATGGGGCACCTCCGGTCGGGTCGAGGGCCGGTGCCCCCGAGACGCCCGTGACGCTAGGAAGCCGGCGAGGCCGGCGGCATCACCCGAAGGTGGTATCCGAGGACGGACTCCCCGCAGGGGGTAGGTAGTCCTGCGGAGGTGCGCCCCGGGCGACCAGGGCCGCCTGGGTGCGATCCCGCACCCCGAGCTTGGCGAGGACCTGGCTCACGTGCTTCCTGACCGTCTCGACGCTCACGACCAGCGCGGCGGCGATCTCGGCGTTCGAGCGCCCGGACGCGAGGTGCTCGAGAACCTCACGTTCCCGTGGGGTGAGTCGGGAGAGGTCTCCGGCCTGCACCACGCTGCCGCGTCCGCCTGAGACCGGGCTGCTCGACGGAGCCGATGCGCTCGCGCTGTCGACCTCCGCCTGGAGCAGGGCGACGTCGCGGTCCAGGCTGCGGGTGCGCGCCATCAGGGACCGCACCGCGACTCCAACCGCGAGACACGGCAGAAAGGAGAGCACCGAGGCGATCACGGCCTCGTGGACCACGCGTGCGTCGAACGGTGGGACACCGCGCAACAGCCACGCCGACACCAGCGACACCGCGAGCACCACCGGCACGCTCACCCGAACCCGGTGGACGGCGCCGACCCCGACGACGATGAGCAGCAGGGCGAACTCGGCGGGCGTGGGAGCCAGGGGCGGCGCCTTGAGCACGACGACGCCGAGCATCGAGACGGCCAGTGCCGCGACCGGCATCCGCCGGACGCCGAGCAGCGGCAGCGCGGTGAGCAGCACCCCGAGCACCGCCAGCCACGGCCGCTCCACCGGCTGGGGCTGGCCGAGCACGAGCCCGAGCCCCGGACCGGCATCCCAGGCCACCGGTAGTGATGTCGCTACCAGGACGCCAGTGGTCGCCGGAAGCAGCCACGCCGACCACCGGCGGCGCCACCACTCCCCGGCGCGCTCCACGACCCGAGTATCGGGCGACACGGCGCCCGACCACAACGCGAACCCTGGCCGCCGGATCGCGGAGGACCGCGCGATGGTGTACCGGCGACCGGGTGACGACGACGGGCCGGTCGCCCATGGGGAGCGGCCGGCCAGCCGCGAGGCGGTGAACCGAGGTCAGCGGGTGCGTTCGGCGAACCACGAGGCGATGTCGCGGACCACCGCCGGGTCGGGGTCGCCGAAGTC